>JAAXUA010000004.1 GCA_013336275.1 Candidatus Falkowbacteria bacterium | reverse complement strand
TCCTAGCCGCTGCCCAGAAGGCCATGGAGATCATGAGCCAGGTGGCTAACCAGGTCTCCCTCGGCACCCTCGAGACCACCCTCTTGACCCAATTCGACACCATCGAGCGCCTAGCCGGCTCCATCCCCGGCCCCATCCTCGGCGGCGAACCCATGGTCGTCACCGGCGCCACTACGGCTACCGTGTCCTGGAATACCGACAAGGAGGCCAACTCGCTCGTGGCTTATGCCCCAGATACTCTGTATTTAAAAAATGGCGGCAATGATGGGTATGCTCAGATAAGCGGTAACTATCAGGATCGCGTCAAGAATCATCAGGTCAGAATTGTCGGCCTAAAACCTAACTCCGACTATCATTATCAGCTTCGTAGCGCTGCCGCGGTCGGTCCTACTTCCTATTCTCGTGATTTTACATTCAGAACCAAAGAAGAAGGCTTGGAAATAATTTCAGACGCCATTAAGAAAATTAATGAAACCTCGGCCTTATTCCAGTGGTCAACTAACATTGAATCTGATACATGGTTAAAATATCTTCCTTATCGTTCAGGCAAACTTTCGGTTGATGAAGTCCGCGAGGTGTACGATAAATCTATGACCACTACACATGAAGCCGAGGCTAGCGACTTCGAAGCAGGCGTAATTTATCAGATTACGATCGGAGGCAAGGATAAGAAAGGAAATAATATCGAGAAGATAATCGAGACTTTTTCTACGACGAAAGACGACCTACCCCCGACTATCACAAACGTCCAGACCGAGTCGGCCCTCTCCCAGGGCAAGCAGCTGAAGGTCCAGACCATCGTCTCCTGGCAGACCAACGAGCCGACCATCGGCCAGGTCCAATATATCAAGGGTGTGGTCACCGACGACAAGGAATTCCCGGACAAGACCCCAGCCGAGACCACCTACTCCAGGAAGCACGTGGCCGTGGTCACCAAGTTCGACTCCGGCCAGGTCTACACCTTCCGTATCACCGCCACCGACTCTTCGGGCAACCTGACTACGAGTAAGATTTATACAATACTCACCCCCAAGCAAAAGGAATCGGTCTTCCAGCTGATCCTCAAGAACTTCGAGGACATCTTCGGTTGGGTCGGGAAGGTGGGGCAGTAACAATGCGAGGCTAAATATATTGATTTTGTGGGATAATTTAGCCTTTGCGGTATTGTTTGTAAAAAATCGAAAAAGTGGTATCATATTACCTATAGCAAAGGAGGCTTTTGGTCTCTTTTTGCGTTTTAAAACACCAGGAAACATGTCTTTTGTCCACCTCCATAACCATACCCACTACAGTCTGCTCGACGGCCTAACCAAGCTCGATGAGCTGATTGACTATGCCAAGTCTGACGGCGCTCCAGCCGTGGCCTTGACCGATCATGGTACGATGTACGGCGTAATCGAGTTCTATCAGAAAGCCAAGAAGGCCGGCATCAAGCCGGTTATCGGCGTCGAGACCTATATGGCGCCGAACCTGCTGACCGACAAGCTGACCAAGGCCGACGCTGCCAATTATCACTTATTGTTATTGGTCAAGAATGAGACCGGCTACAAGAACCTGATCAAGATGGTTTCGCTCGCCCACTTGGAAGGGTATTATTATAAACCGCGCATCGATTGGCCGACCCTGCAGAAGCATTCTGAGGGGCTGATTGCCTGTACCGCATGTTTGGGCGGCGAGATATCCCAAATGATCCTGCAAGGGCGGCTTGACCGCGCTCGTGAGAGGATTAGGGAGTTTAACGATCTTTTCGGCCAAGGCAATTTCTATTTGGAAATCCAGCACCATCCCAATCTGCCGGAACAGGCAGGTGTGAATGAGCAGATGATCGCTTTGGGCAAGGAGATGGGTGTCCCGCTGGTTGCTACCAACGACCTCCATTATTTGCATAAAGAAGACTATGACGCCCAGGACGTGCTTTTGTGCTTGCAGACCAAGCGTAAGAAGAACGACACCGATCGCATGGCGATGCATGGCCAGGACTTCTACTATAAGTCAGCGGCCGAGATGAAAGAAATTTTCAAAGACGTTCCGGAGGCCGTTGATAATACCTTGAAAATAGCCGAGGCCTGCAATCTGGAAATCAAGCTTGGTGAAATCTCTTTGCCGATTTTTCCCGTGCCCGATGGCATGACCGAGTTCGGCCTCTTGCGGCAATGGTGCAATCAAGGTTTGGAGAAGCGCTATCAGCAGAACTACGAACAGGTGAGCACCGAGATCCGCGAACGCATGGATTATGAGTTGTCGGTCATCGAGCGTATGGGTTGGCCCTCATATTTCTTGATCGTGGCTGACTTCATCAATTGGGCCAAGGACAATGGAGTCGTCGTCGGCCCGGGTCGAGGCAGCGCCGCCGGTTCTTTGGTCTGCTACCTGATAGGCATCACCAACCTCGACCCGTTGAAATACAACCTGCTGTTCGAACGTTTCTTGAATCCGGAACGTATCTCGATGCCTGATATCGATACTGATTTTTCCGACGTCCGCCGGGACGATGTTTTGAAATATGTGGAAAACAAATATGGCAAGGATCACGTAGCGCAGATCATCACCTTCGGAACCATGGCCGCCCGCGCTGCCGTCCGTGATGTTGGTCGCGTCCTTGATTTCCCCTATGATTTCTGCGACAAGCTGGCCAAGATGATTCCGCAATTCTCCAGTATCAAGAAAGCGCTTGACGAAGTCTCGGAGTTTGCTGACATGTACAAGAACGATCCGGGCGCCAAGCAGGTCATCGATTACGCCTTGCGCCTCGAGGGCGTGGCCCGCCACGCTTCAACCCATGCCTGCGGCGTGCTCATAACTCGCGAGCCTTTGACCGAGTACGCCCCAGTCCAATACGCCTCGACTTCGGACCGGAATATCGTTTCGCAGTATTCGCTCCATCCGGTCGAGGACCTGGGCCTTTTGAAAATGGACTTTCTCGGCTTGAAGAACCTGACCATCATCGAGTCGGCCATCAAGATCATCAAGAATACCCGCGGCATCGAAGTGGATATAGACAATATTCCGCTCGATGATGCGAAGTCATATAAGCTGTTCCAAGACGGAGAGACGACCGGCGTCTTCCAATTCGAATCATCTGGCATGAAGCGCTACCTCCGTGAATTGAAGCCGACTGAGTTCGAGGATATCATCGCCATGGTGGCTTTGTACCGTCCAGGCCCGATGGAGTGGATTCCTGATTATATTTCCGGCAAGCACGGCAAGAAGAAACCAGAGTATCTCCACCCTAAGCTCGAGCCGATCCTGGGCGTAACTTACGGCGTCGCCATCTATCAGGAGCAGGTCATGCAGATGGCCCGCGACCTTGCCGGTTTTACTATGGGCGAGGCCGATGTCTTGCGTAAAGCCGTGGGCAAGAAGATCGTCAAGCTGTTGGCCGAACAGAAAGAGAAGTTCGTCGACGGCTGCGTCAAGAACGGCATCAGTTCGGATTTGGCTCAGCGCATCTTCGCCTTTATCGAGCCGTTTGCTGGCTATGGTTTTAATAGGAGCCACGCGGCCTGCTATGCCTTGATCGGCTATCAGACCGCCTATCTCAAAGCTAACTGGCCGACCGAATTCATGGCCGCCTTGCTGACCGCTGACCAGCAGGATACCGACCGGGTGGCCATCGAGATCGATGAGTGCCGCAAGATGGGCATCGAAGTTTTGCCGCCCGACATCAACCAGTCATTCGGAACCTTCACCGTAGTCACTTCCGGCACAGCTGAGAATCGAGTAGTCACCGATGACGAGAAGGTTAATACTATCCGTTTCGGGCTCAAGGCGATCAAAAATGTCGGAGAGAACATCGTTGATGTGATCATCGCCGAACGCAAGGCCAATGGCCAGTACAAAGATTTGGTAGATCTGCTTGATCGCGTCACAGACAAGGATCTTAATAAGAAATCACTGGAAAGCTTGACCAAGAGCGGCGCCTTGGATGCTTGGGCGGAGCGCGGACGCTTGCTATCCAATATGGACAACATCCTCAACTACAGCAAGGAGGTCAGCAAGAACAAGAACAGCGGCCAAGTGAGCCTTTTCGGCGACCTGCCTTCACTGGCCAATTCTCGTCCCGCAGTGCGTTTGGACAATCCTGGCACCGCGTCACAGCAAGAGAAGCTGGCTTGGGAGAAAGAGCTTCTGGGCTTGTATATTTCCGAACACCCGATGACCCAGTACAAGCCGTATATCGAGAAGTTCGTCATGCCATTGAATCGTTTGGGCGGTTGCTCGCGCGATGCCAACATCAATATCGCCGGCGTCATCACTTCAATCAAGAAAATCGTCACCAGATCGAGCGAGGCGATGCTGTTCGTCAAGATCGAGGACCAGACATCCAGCGTCGAGGCCTTGGTATTTCCTAGTCTGCTCAAAGAGACCGGAAGCGTTTGGCAGGACGGCAAGATAATCCTGTGCCAAGGCAAGCTTTCGGATAAAGATCAGGACATCAAGCTGCTAGCTAACAAGGCGGCGCTGCTTGATTCCTCGAATATCGCCGCTTCGCTGAAGGCATTCAATGAAGCCAAAGAGGTTGGCGGTCGCAATGGGCGGAACTGGCCGAAGAAAAGCGAATCGGCCGGGGGCACGCGCATTAATCAGGCGCCATCATCGCCACCAACCGATACTAGTCTTAAACTTATTTTCAAGCAGACTTGCGATCAGCAGCTGCTAGGCGAATTACACCACCTTTTGGCCGAGAGGAAGGGCGAGGATAAAGTCTTTTTCAAGATTTTGGCCGAAAATGGCGATGCGAAAATCATCGAATCTGACCTGAGAGTCAAAAACGATGATGAGCTGGTACAAATCATAAGGGAAGTGTGCGGAACCTTGGTAACGGTTGTCGACAAAAAAACCTAAAAATGGTATAGTGTGTATAACGATAAATAAGTTATTACTCATCTTGATATATGGTGGTCAAAAAAACCGAAGAGACCAAGGCTCACCCCAAAACTCGCAAGCGCATCACAGTCAAAAAAATCAAAACTACCCATAAGTCGGCTAGTTTGCGTTCTAAAATAAAGCCTGAAGCGGAAGAAAACGAAGTCGTTGTTACTCCAAGGGAGGAAGTAGCAATCAAAAAGGAAAATGCAGCCCCGCAACCAGCTCCGGCGCCTGTTTCTGCGCCTGTAGAGGCTGTCATAACTCCGACCAAGCCGGCCGAACCCGTCAATCTTGCGGGCAAGCACAGCATCCCTTTGGTCAGGAGTCCTCATCAGCCAGGAGTGACCGCCGAAATCGCCCCGGCGACATTAGCCGAAAAGCAAAGCGTCATCAGGTCGTATCTTTCAGGATTGGATCATACGGAAAGTCAGCAGGCAGATTATGGCCCTAAGCCGGCCGGCAACGCCAGCAAGCCTTTGGGCTTCGAGCAAGCGCTTGAACAGCGGCCGAAATTCGATCCGTTGCGTGCTGTCAGCTCAACTAAGGACGTCCCAGCCATGCTCAAGCAGAGCACAAACGGCGGACACTCCATACCTCTTTATCGCAAGATATCTTACAGCTTTGGTTTTCTAGTCATCGTATTTTTAGGTATTCTTGGATATAGCTTCGTCGGCAAGCTTGATGTCAAAGTGACGCCCAAGCAGACAACAGTCACGAGCAATCTGGTAGCCGACATCTATAACGGCGACGCTGCCGTCAAGGATAGCGGCGTGGCCGGGCTGGTCCGCCAAGCCGGCATCGAACAGTCCAAGGAAGTCGAAACCACGGGCAAACTGGTCAGTGGCGAAGAGTTGATCGGTAAGGCCACGATCGTTAATAATTACAATGAGAGCCAGCCACTGGTTGCGACCACCCGGCTTCTCTCGGCAGACGGCAAACTTTATCGCATCAAGGATACGGTAACGGTACCAGCCAGCGGCTCGATCGATGTGGCGATATATGCCGACGAACAAAAGGCAGAAAACGTTGTCCAGCCGACCAAGTTCACCATACCAGGGCTCTGGGCCGGTCTTCAGGATAAGATTTATGCCGAAAACAAGGAGGCGACCGTTTATCAGGAAAAGGCGACGAAGATAGTCGATCAGAGCGATATCGATAAGGCAGTCGAAGAACTGAAGCTGACCTTGGCCAAGCAGGCAGAAAACCAGCTTTCTCCAGATGAGAAAAACAAGTTCAATCAATTCCTGTACAAGCTTGATGACAACTCCATAACATTCGAAGCCGACGGCAAGGCTGGCGATGAGAGGGAAAAGATTAATGTCAAAGTCAAGGGAGTCGTCTCAATCGTCGCTTTCAGCGATGACAAGATCAAGCAGCTGGCCAAAGACAAGCTCGGCGCTTATCTCGGTGATAATAAGACCTTGGTCAACTTCAATGAGAACAAATTGACTTATGGCCTGTCCAATGTCGATGTCAAACAGAATATCGCTAGCATCAACGTCGCTTTCGAGGGCGATGTCATCACCAAAAACGATGCCGTGATCGACAAGACAAAGCTGGTCGGACTGACTAAAGCCCAGCTAGAAAGCTATTTGGGAAGTTTGCCAGAGGTAGAGAAATACGAAATCAAGTTCAGCCCGAGCTTTATCAACAAGGCTCCGATTACTGACAAGCGCATCAAAGTCGAGGTGGCGCGCTAGTTTCGGCTTGACGAGGCTTATCATTATGTTAAAATAGAAATACTTGAAGCGGCGATTGATCTGTCTACCAAGCAGATTATAGCTAATATTAGCTATATTATAAATAACTAAGCTAGTTTCAAGAACAAAAAGCGCTTGTTTGTTTTTGGCGGACCCGCCCAAGGCGGACAAGAAATCAGGTGGAACCGCGAGATAATCTCGTCCTGATAGCCTAACTTTTGTTGGGTTATAAGGACGGGATTTTTTTATTCGACTGCTGGTGACGACTGCGGGTGAGCAGTCGGTTCTCCGCAGGGTCCGCAAGGACCAAGGAAAACAGCCCCAAGAACTTCTCCGCAGGGTTCGCAAGGACCAAGGTCAACGACGTGTGAGTCGTTGAGTTCTCTGTCAGCTCCGATAGGAGTGACATGAGAACTGCATTTAACTAAAATACTAATCACAAATATTATGCCAGAAGAGAATTTGGAAATGCTGCGCCATTCGCTAGCCCACGTGCTTGCCACGGCAGTCAAAGAACTATACCCCGAGGTTAAATTAGCCATCGGTCCGGCGATCGAGAACGGTTTTTATTATGATATCGATTTCGGTGAGACTAAGATCAGTGACACCGACCTTCCGGCTATTGAGAAGAAGATGGCCTATCTGGCTAAGCAGAATCTGAAGTTTGAGCGTTCTGAATCGGCCATTGACGAAGCGATTGCCAAGGCGAAATCAGAAGGCCAGCCCTACAAACAGGAGCTGATTGAAGACCTGAAAACCAAAGGTGAGACCGGAGTCAGCTTTTATGCGCTGAAGCAAGGGGACAAGGTCTTGTTCGAAGATCTCTGTAAGGGGCCGCACATCGAGGGCACGAACAAGGTCAAGCCAGGCAGCTTCAAGCTGACCAAGTTGGCCGGCGCTTATTGGCGCGGCGACGAGAAGAATAAGATGCTGACGCGCATCTACGGTGTCGGTTTCGCAACCAAAGATGATCTGGATGAATACCTGCGCCTTTTGGCTGAGGCGGAAAAACGCGACCATCGCAAACTGGGTAAAGAGCAGGATTTATTCATGATGCATGACGTCGCGCCAGGCATGCCTTTTTTCTTGCCCAACGGCATGACTATGCTGATCGAACTGACTAAGTTCGTGCGTGAATATTCATACGGCGATGGTTATCGCGAAGTCCGGACCCCTCAGATTCTCAATTCTGAATTGTGGAAGATTTCCGGCCACTGGGAGCACTATCAGGATGATATGTTCTGCATGCATCACACTGAAGATGATGTCGATTTAGGAGTCAAGCCCATGAATTGCCCGGCGCACATGCTCGTGTTCAAGCGCGATATCCATTCTTATCGTGAACTGCCGCTGCGGTTGGCTGAGACTACGACATTGTATCGTAATGAGAAATCGGGCACGCTTCATGGCCTGACCCGCGTGCGCAGCTTGTCACAGGATGATAGCCACATTTTCGCCACCGAGGAGCAGATACTTTCCGAAATATTGACGTTGCTCGAAAAAATAAAGAAGATTTACCAGGTTTTCAATTTGGACATAGACGAAATCCATCTCTCTACCCGTCCGGAGAGCTTCTTGGGCGAGAAAGCAATGTGGGATCTGGCCGAAAATAATCTTAAAACGGCGTTGGATCAAGCCGGGCTAGAGTACAAGATCAATGATGGCGACGGTGCTTTTTACGGCCCGAAAATAGACGTTAAAATCAAAGATGCCATCGGCCGGCAATGGCAGCTTGCTACGATTCAGTTGGACTTTCAGTTGCCTCGTCGCTTCGACTTGAAGTATGTGGCTCCGGATGGCAGCGGACAGACCCCCGTAGTTATTCATCGCGCCATTCTTGGCTCCATGGAGCGTTTCATGGGCATCATTATCGAGCATTATGCCGGCTCGTTCCCGGTTTGGCTGTCCCCGGCCCAGGTCAAGATCATTTCCGTAGGCGAAGCTCATGTCGGATTCTGCCATGCCTTAGCAGGGGAGTTCAAATCCCAAGGCATCAGGGCGGTGGTGGATGACCACAACGAGACTGTCGGCAACAAAACTCGCAAGGCCGTGGCTGAAAAGGTGCCATATATTCTCGTAATCGGCGACCAGGAGATGAACTCTCAGAACCTGGCCGTACGCGATCGCGGTTCGCGCGAGACCAGGGAGGTGGCTAAGCCGGATTTCATCAAAGAAATACAGGAAAAGACCAGCAACTTACAGTAATCTGATGCAGAACAAGACTTATCATATCATAACGATCGGCTGTCAGATGAACAAGTCTGACTCTGAGCGTATGGCCAGCTTTTTGGAAGATCTGGGTTATGCCGAAGTGGCAGATCGTAAAAAAGCCGATCTGGTCATCATCAACACCTGCGGCGTCCGGCAATCGGCCGAAGACCGTATTTACGGGTTGATACCGCGCATCAAGAAAGAGAATACGTCGGTCAGGGTAGTCATTACCGGCTGCTTGTCCGGCAGGCCAGACGTGCAGAAGCGACTCGAAGGCGTTGTCGATTTCTGGCTGCCGATCAAGGATTTAGTCAAGATGGCCGACTTCCTGCGCGAGGCGCACAACTTGAGGCAGCGTCCCGATGACTATCTGAAGGTGATTCCTAAATATCATTCAGGAATCTCTGCTTTTGTTCCTATTGGCAATGGTTGTGACAATTTTTGCACCTATTGCGTCGTGCCATATGCCCGCGGCCGCGAAGTTTACCGCCCAGCCGAGGAGGTGCTCGACGAAGCAAGAAATCTGGTCAGGCAGGGTTTCAAGGAAATAGTGCTCATCGCTCAGAACGTCAATTCTTACAAGTCGGAAGATGAAGAAAAGATAGGTTTCGGCGAGTTATTGCGAAGAGTCAACAATATACCCGGCAATTTTTGGATTCGTTTTTGGACTAGCCATCCCAAAGACATGTCTGATGACCTGATCGCCGCGATGTCCGAGTGCGGCAAGGTCTGCCATTTCCTTCATTTGCCAGTCCAGGCCGGCGACGACGAAGTGTTGTCCAGAATGAATAGGAAATATACCAACGCCCATTATCGCGCGCTGATCAGCAAAATCAGGGCAGTGATGCCCGACATCAGCATTTCGACTGACATCATCGTCGGCTTTCCTGGCGAGACCGAGCTTCAGTTCAATAACACGGCTGATTTGGCTCGCTGGTCCCGTTTCGACAATATCTATATCGGCCAATACAGCCCGCGCCCTTATACGGCAGCAGCCAAGTTCGAAGATGATATTTCCAAAGAGGAGAAAAAGCGCCGCGAAGACGTATTGACCGATATCCTGCGCGAGACAGCTGCGGAAAACCACAGCCGACTTGTCGGACAGGTGCTCGAGGTCTTGGTCGAAAGCGAAAAGAAAGGCGTCGTATTCGGACGCAGCCGGGATAATACGGCCGTAAAAGTGATCGGCGGCTCTCCGAATCAGGTCGGTAAATTCGTCCGAGTAGTAATCGTCGAGGCGCGTGACTTCGGCATGGACGGCAAGCTTCTCGAGGATCCGATTACCAGGGTAAGCTAATCATGAAATAATGGAAGAACAAAATAATAAATTGATCGTCATCTTAGGCCCCACTTCTTCTGGCAAGACCAGGTTGGCGGTCAAGTTGGCGCGCGAATTCGACGGCGAAATCATCTCTGCCGATTCGCGTCAGGTTTATCGCGGCATGGATGTCGGTACCGGCAAGGATTTGGCTGAGTATGGTGAGGTAAAGCATCATCTTATAGACGTAGTTGAGCCTACGGACCTTTTCAGCTTAGCACAGTACAAGAAGCTGGCTGAAGCGGCCATTGATGATGTCATAAAGCGTGGCAAGATACCATTTTTAGTCGGAGGTTCCGGTCTCTATCTCCAAGCTGTAGTCGATAACTATGACATGGCAGAGGTGGGGGTGGATGACGGTTTACGCCAGGAACTCGAACATTCCGACATTCTTGATTTGTATGATAAACTCAAAGCCGCCAATCCGGCGTTCGCAGCCAAGGTCAACGAAAGCGATCGAAAAAATAAGCGCCGCTTGATCAGATACATCGAACTCAACTCTTCTGCGTCAAAATCCGAAGGGCCGACCGTGAAGCCGCCAAAGTACGACTGCCTTGTCTTGGGTCTGAATCCGGGCAAAGAGATAATCGATAAAAAAATACGTCAGCGCCTTCTTGATCGGCTTGAGAATGAGGATTTGGTTGCAGAAGTCGATCGGCTGCATACGCAGGGCGTTTCTTGGCAGCGGCTCCATGGTTTCGGCTTGGAATATCGCTTTATCTCTGAGTACCTCCAAGAAAAATGCGACCATGAAACTATGTTTGACCGGCTGAATATCGCCATCCGCCAGTTCGCCAAGAAGCAGATGACTTGGTTCAACCGCTGGGGAAAGCAGGGTAGGAAGATATTTTGGCTGGAAAAAGCAGAAAATGAAGAGGAGGCAGTCGGTTTTATAAGACGATTCTTGGCCTGATTTTATATAAATAGCAGGGTTTGACTTTCAAGTAAAAAGGGTATAAGGTGTAATATTGCTTTAGGGGGGGTCCCCCCCTCAGTATTTTTTAGCGCGCACCTTATCAAACCAAGGAAGGAGGAAACTTGCTATGGAAAAACGGGCTTATGCTCAGAAGGTTGGTGTCCCATGACCGAGGTCAAGACAATCGGCCGCAGCCGTCCGGATTATTTTTTTATCCATGCCTATTGGCATCCGGGCGATATCGAAATCACCTTCAGGGAGCCAGTTGATCTAGCCGCGATGAGGAGGGAATATCTCATTAAGGCATTCATGCCAGCTACCGAGGACGCTCCGTTGCTGGAATGTCCGCTCAACAGCTTGGAATTGAACGATTCCGAGGGGAATATCATCAGGCCGGGTGACATGGCCAAGGGCTGCTACCTTACGATAAATCTTCCGCATCCGATTTTGGAGAAGGGAATGATCGTAAGGATTTTCCGCATAAGGTGCGGAATCGTTTTCGGCAAGGAAATGCTTTTATAAAAAGGACGGTCTTTATAGACCGTCCCTCTTTTTTTTCTGATGATTGCAATTACGCCCTGTCGAGGTCACTCATGACCATAGTGGCATTATCGGTAGCTTGCTTATAGTTCTCGTCATCTTTGACGCTGGAAACTTCAGCGGCGATCTGCTTGGCATATCTGTCTTTCACTTCCTGACGTTTCGCGGGGTCGCCGCCAACCTTGTCTAACTCGGCAAAGCAGAGCTTGAGCATTTCATTGATGTTGGTGATGATCCTCAGGTTATCAGCCCTGAGATCTTCCGGGGTGGCCGGACCGATGCCGCTTACGACCTTGTCGATTTCCTTGTCGATTTGGGCCTCTTCAAGACGTTCATTGGCCTTCCTGATCTGTTCAGGGGTCAGATCGGATTCGGGCTTTCCGTCAGATCCGGTCTTTTCCATGGCAGAAACCTTCGGTTTGAATGGATTCCACATAGTTTTTAGGGTTAGTGGCTTAGTATGTTTTTGAATAATTCCTGGAGTTTGGGCGGATTGCCTTTGCCTTTGGTCGCGGCCATGGCCTGGCCGACGAAAAATTGGAGCAGCTGCTCTTTGCCCGCTTTATACTGTTCGACTTGGCCGGGGAACTTGACTACGATTTCGCGCGCAATCTGTTCCAGGTGGCCGTCGTCATCCAGCTGTTCAAGTCCAAGCTCTTTCATGATATCTTCTGGGTCGCCGCCCTTCTGGTACATGTGTTCCAGGATTTTCTGCCCAGCTGAAGAATTGATCTTATTTTCGAATAAGAGAGCTATGAGCTCACCGAAGTTTTCCGCGGTAATATGCAGGTCCTTGATCGAGACGCCATCGTTATTCAGATGCTTGAATAGCTCGCTTACCAGCCAATTGGAGGTGAGCTTAGCTAGGCGATCTTTCTGTTCTTGTCCGGAAACGCCATCGGCAAGCAGACGCGCATGGAGCTCGGAGATGACGTTCTCTGCGTAATCGGCCAGAGCTTTATCCTGAGTCAGGATGTCGGCGTCGATGTCTGATAGGTTATATTCTTCTTGGAAGCGCTTCTTTTTTGATAGAGGCATCTCTACCATGCCCCTTCGTATCTCCTTGATGAGCTCATCGGAGATGCGCAGCGGCGGCAGGTCAGGGTCGGGGAAATAGCGGTAATCAGCGGAGGTTTCCTTGATGCGTTGCCTCACTGTCTGCTGCTTGCCTTCGTTCCAGCCGCGGGTCTCTTGGACCAATTTCTCGCCATCTTCGATGGCTTGAAGCTGGCGTCCGACCTCGTACTCGATAGCTTTCTCGACCGCCTTGAAGGAGTTGATATTCTTGAGTTCGACTTTCGGGTTCAGCTTGTAGTCGCCGATCGGCTTGATTAATCCGTCTTCATAGAGCCACTTGCCTTTTTCTTGGATGCTGACGTTGGCCTCGCAGCGCATCTCGCCTTTTTCCATGTCAGCGTTCGAGATGTCGAGGTAGCGCAGTATCTGCTGGTAGTTCTGGCAGAATTTCTTGGCCGTAGCCGCGTCATGAATCACTGGCTCGGTGACCATTTCCATCAGCGGGGTGCCGGCACGATTGTAGTCGACCAATGAAAAGCCTTTGCCAGCAGGGTGGGAGAGCTTGCCCGTGTCTTCCTCCAGATGGATCCTGGTAATTTCAATCTTTTCTCCGTCGACTTCAAGATGGCCGCCGTAAACGAAAGGCAGGTCGAATTGGGAGACTTGGTAGCCCTTTGGCAGGTCAGGGTAGAAATAATTCTTACGGTCGAACTTTGAAAGTTGATGAACTTTGCAGTGGAGTGCTTGACCGACCAGGATCGTCCATTCGATTGCCTGTTTGTTGGCCACTGGCAATGTCCCTGGGTGGCCGAGGCAGACAGGGCAGACATTGACGTTCGGTTCTTTGCCGATCGAGTCGTTGTCGCAGCGGCAGAACATCTTGGAGAGGGTTTTGAGTTCGGCGTGTATTTCAAGGCCAATAATTACATCGAATTTATCCATAGAGAAAAAAAGTGATTATGTCTTAATATTAGCTAAAAAAAGCAAAATAATCAAGGCGCTTATCGCGCCTTTTTTTGCCTAATATTAAAGTAATTATATAGCAGGAGGCAATTTGAAAGAGAAGGTCGAGCCATGGCCTGGTTCCGAAGTGACCCATATTTTTCCGTCCATTCTCTCGATTAGCTCTTTGGTTATGAAAAGTCCCAGGCCGGTGCCGGCAACACTGCAAGCCGAACCGCTGCAGCGGAAGAAT
Organism: Candidatus Falkowbacteria bacterium; assembly: GCA_013336275.1. Classification (NCBI taxonomy): domain Bacteria; phylum Candidatus Falkowiibacteriota; species Candidatus Falkowiibacteriota bacterium. The sequence goes on along the minus strand of JAAXUA010000004.1, from coordinate 109,374 downwards.
TTTTGGAATAGGTTTTTCTGGTCTTCGGCATTGATTCCGATTCCGTCATCAGCGACGTGAGTGACAACGGCGCCATTGCGCAGCTCGTGGCTGATTATGACGTTGCCGCCATTCTTGCCGTATTTGATCGCGTTGGTAATCAAATTGGAAGTAATCTCTTTGAGCTTGTCCTCATTGGCCATCACTTCGGGGATGTGTTCATTCGGAAGGTATTCGATCTTTATCTTCTGACCCTTGGCCAACTGCGAGTACCTTTCGATCTCATCCTTGATGATCGGAGAGAGGGTTATCGGTTTTACTGAGATGCTCGAATGGCCAGATTCGGTTCGGGCGATTTCCAGCAAATCATTGATTAGGACGATCAAGCGTTCATTCGACTCGAATATCTTTTCGACATAGGGCATAACCTTCTTGCAGGAGGAGTCAGCCGCAGAATTGAGCAAGTCGACGTAACCTTTGATGACCGTAGCTGGCGCCCTGAGTTCGTGCGCGGCCATGAAGACGAATTCGTCTTTGAGCTTGGCGATGCGTTCGGCCGATTCCAATTCTTTCTTGTGGGCCTCTTCCAAGCGCTTCGATGTCGAGTTGAAGCTCCAATATTCTCCCAAAAACAGGAATAAGAAAGTAAAGAGGATCAGCGCTAAACTGTAGTTCTTGTATTTATCAATCTTCAAGAACAGCTCATCTAGATTGTAGTATAATTCTATGACGCCGACTTGGCTGCCTGACATGAAAATAGGGGTGTAGATTTCCAAATACTTCCCGTAATCTTGTTCATATGCGTTCTCAACCTCGACCCCTTCCTCGACATCAGCGATTTTTTGTCCGGTCATCGCTTGGCTGAGATTGATATTCGGGTATTTTTTGCCGATAAGTTTCGGTTCGTCGGAGTAGACGATCTTGCCTGCCCGATCATATACCTTTATCCTCATTACGCCTTCAATGTTGATCATCTGATAGAGCATCGAGAACGTCTGATTGGTTTCATCCTGGTTAGGGTTGGTGAAATCGTCAGGCTCCAACGACATCATAGCGTGTTTGGTTGTGATCGCCGAAAGCTCCTGGCCTTTCTCCTCGATTAAAATGTCCTCGATGTTGGTGCGTAAAGTCAGGTAAAGACAAACGCCAGTCACCAAAAGCACGGCGATGGTGAATAGCAAGAACCTTTCTTCGATTTTGAGAGTGAATCTCATTACGATATTATCCCATGATATCAAAAAAACCGCAAACAGTTTGCGGTTTTTTTTATATCATGGTCCGGAGCTAGGTTTTGTCTATCATGATGTATTTTGCCAAGTTGGGGTGGACGGCCATGATTTGGTCGTACATCATCTGGGCGACCTTCCGGTAAGTGAAGTGGCCGCCCTGCCGAGATCTCAGGCCGATGAAGTAGAAGGCCTCGCGCAGATTCATTTTCATGACGAAGCGCCTAGCCGTCGCCTTAGTCGTTATATATTGGGCCTCATAAGGATATTTTTGCGCCACGAAGCGGGCGAATTCATGAGCCAGCTCCATGACCGAGCGGTATTCGTCACCAAGTCCGACCTGGTCGAAGAGCCTCGGTGTGAAAAAGCCGTAAGAGCCATTCAAAAGTTGCGGCGTCTGAGTCATGATGCGGTTGCGCTTCAGGTCGTAATAGGCTCCTTGATCCAACAGCACGTCGAACGTGTAATACGGATATTCGAATTCCCGTGGCGGTTTGTCGTAGATATTGCGCGCTTTTTCCAGGACGGATTTGAAATATTGGTCTTTTTCCTCTTGCGGCAAACGCTTGGCCTGCTTAAGGCAGTCGGAGTAGCTTAGGGATTGGTATTTGTAAATCATGCCAGCCAGGATCTTGTCTTCGGCATCGGCATCATATTCGATCAGCTCGACTTCGAGCTTGTTGTCGTCACTGAATTCCGGACGAGCCATACCGCGTGAAAGTTCGCGGGACTTGGCATGGGCGAACTGTTCGTTGGCGATGTAGCCTTCATTGGCATCGGCATATTTGACCAGTGTCGGAGTGACTTCCATGGCTACTCGCTTCAAGTCTTTTCCGATCTGGCGGACTTCTTCGAGCGGATGCGACAGCATCTTGGTTATCGCGTATTCCATGGTGCGGGCATTGGTGCTCATGCCCAGGTTAGCAAGTACTGCGTTCGGCAAGGCGAAGCGGCAGACATCGATCCACTTGGATTTGATCTTGGCCTGATAGACCGGATCAGGGTCGCCGAGCTTGTTGGGATAGAGTTCCATTATGGCGAGGCGGATCGGTTCGAGCGATTTTTCATATAGGTCGAACAACTGTCCGATGACCGCCTGGTAGGTCTGGCTGATTTCCGGATCGTTGGCGATGATATCAGGGGTGTAGACCCGGTCGCGGTTGTATACCTGGTAGCGGGAGGATTTCTCGGTATAGGAAGCGAGGCGGTTGGCCTGGATGGCTTCAACGGCCATCAAGGAGACATTCTCGATAGCCACGTTCATGAAGGCGTGTTCGGCGACCGAACCATGGCCGTAATTGACCACCCACTTCTCGTTGAATTCGGCTGACTTGTTCTCATTGAGTTCGGCCGCAATCTGGTCGAAAGGTTCAGCCGAGCGGGAACACTTGGCGAAGGTCACGGCCACGACTTCCGGCGGCAAGTTTTTCAGCGCATAGATGCGTGGTTGGGTATTCATGTGGATATTTGAAATTATTATTTTATGGACCGTCTTTTAAAATAAGCCGCTGGATCCGAATCGGCCTTCGACCCTTTCGGTCTTGTCCATCAGCCGCTCCTCGATGACTACCGGTGCCTCGACTTTCTGGATCAGGAGCTGGGCGATTTTCTGTCCGGCTTCAATGCGGTAAGGGGCTTGGCTGAGATTGATCAAGACGACAGCTAGCGGGCCGCGGAAATTCTCATCGATGACCCCGGCCAAAGTGTGGATGCCTTGGGTCGCGATGCCGCTTTTGTCCCAGACCAGTCCGGCATAGCCGCGAGGCAATGCTAGCCTGATGCCGGTCTCAATGACCTTTTTTTCTCCGGGCATCAAGTCATGCGCCTGGTCGGAAAACAGGTCGAGGCCGGCGTCGCCAGTGTAGCTACGGCTAGGCAGTTTGGCGCTGGACGACAGTCTTTCTATTTTTAAAGATAGCGGCTGATTGGCAGTTTCAGGGCTGGCAGGATTGACGACTTGGCGGCCGAGCAACGGGGCTATCGCTTGCCAGACCAGCCAGTTGACCGCCTCGCGGTCAAGGATGGCGCCGTGCGGGCTGCACTCGACCAGCTGGAAGCCAGGGAAGCTTTGGGCAATTTCCAAGTAGACTTTTTCTGCGTTGCGCAGATGCTCGAGGTCGGCTTCGTGGATGTCGCGCTTCTGGCCGCCGACGTAGTCGCGGTGTCCCTTCTGATCGACAAGCTGCTGCGCGACAGCCGCGTCGACATGGAGAATCAGGTTCAGGTCCGGCTTGGGGATGCCGAACTGCTCATACTCTAGCTGGTAGAGCCAATTGAAGTATTTCTGACGCTCGACCGGATCGCTGATCTTGCCGCCTTGGTGCCCCATATTGGCCGTGACGTAGCGGTTGGTTATGACGACTTTGCCTTCTTCGAGCCATTTGCGGATCTGGAAGCTGGCATCGTAGCGGTCGGCGGCGTAGAAAATCGAGGCGCGGTAGGGACCGACTTCGTCGGCGGTGCCGTATTTGCCGTTGAGGTACTCTTCGACCAGTCCGGCTGATTTCTTGCCGTATTGCGGAAAATCGACCAGGGCGACTTCGTAGCCGAGGCGTTTCAGGCGTTCAGTCAAAAGCTGGGCCTGGGTCGCCTTGCCCGAGCCGTCAGTGCCGTCGATGACGATCAGCTTGCCGCTGTAGTTCTGGTCGATTGGTTGTTGCATAGGTATGGTGCTCTTAAAGAAAACAAAGGAGTGCAAATCCCGATCTGCCAGGCAGTCGGGTCGTGCACTCCTCCTTGTTAGATTGTTAATCGGTCACTTGGCGATTAGCTGGTCCAGCTGGCGGTAAAGCGCTGCCAGGTCGCCGTTGTTGTCTATTTCCAGGTCGGCATGGCTCATTACTTCGGGAATGGTCAGTTCGGTCGGCAACTGATGGTCGGCCTGGAACTGTTCATAAGTCTTGCTGGAATCATCTGCGTTTTCGTTGCGCTTGGTCAGGCGTTCCCATCTCGTTCGCGGTTCGGCGACAAGGCGGATCAGCTTGAAGTCGGGGATCTCTTTCAAGTGGGCGATGTCCGGCATGCGGCGGATGCCTTCGACGACCACGATTTCGTGATCATCGTTCTTCGCGTCATTGGCGATGACTTTAGCCATCAGGTCTTGCCCGAAAGCATTGCGCATTATCTCTGAAAAAGTGACGATATTGTCCCTGGTTTGGGGAATGTAGAAGCGGTCAAGACCGTCGCGCAACATAGTGGAGAAGCGATAAGTCGAGGCGCCATATTTTTCTTCAAGATATTTGGCCGCCGTTCCTTTGCCTGAAGCGATCAGGCCGGTGAAGCCGATGATGATTTTTTGGCTCATAGTTTATAGAGGAATGTCAGCTTTTAGGATTTTGCTGATCGGGGTAAAGCTAGCGGCGTAAGCCGAAAGCGGCCTCTCGACTGCAGGCGCAGCGGCAACTGGGGTTATCTCCGGCTCAACTTTGGCAACCGCCGGTTCTGCCACGGTCATTTTTGCCGGCAAATCCGGGGGCACCTGCGTGGCCGGTACTGTCGGTTGGTCAGGCGCATCTTGTTTCGGAACAGCGGGCTCTCCAGGTTTCATGTCGGCATAAATCTCCATATCGTTGGAAAGCACTTTGAACTGGACGCCGGTTTCGGCAAAAATCTCCCCAGCACGACCGCTGCCATGATAATTCTTTTGGCAAACGACTCGCTTGATGCCAGCGTTAATGATCATTTTGGCGCAGACGTAGCAGGGAGTCATTTTTTGATAGATCGTGGCGCCTTCGAGCGAGATCCCTTCGCGTGCGGCTTGGCAAATCGCATTCTGTTCGGCATGGATGGTGCGGATGCAGTGGCGGGTCTGGTGGCCATCTTCATGGGTAACTGTATGCATCTCGTGGCCGATTTCATCGCAGTGCGAGATGCCGGCTGGTGAACCGACGTAACCGGTCGCAATAATCCGTTTGTCCTTGACGATGACGCATCCAAGCCGTCCGCGATCACAGGTGCCGCGTGAGCCGACCATATCAGCGATGTTCATGAAGTACTCATCCCAGGAGGGGCGATGGTAAGAGGCTTGGTTTTCCATAGGGTAAAATAAAAAAGGTTAGCTTGACGAAACCCCCTTGTTTATTGCATTTTTGTGTTTGTCTTGTGGAAAAGTCCTTTTTAGTCTTTTTATTTTATCAGAGAGGGGAGTTTAAAGCAAACCGGATATTTGCGTTCGCTAAGCCCTATTTTTAGCAAAAAAATAGGGACGGTCGAACCGCCCCTATTTTAGGATTTATTTCTGTTCCTTGGCAACGAATCTTTTCATGTCTTCAACCGAGCTCATGAGCTGGGCAGGGAAGATGATGGTAGAGTTCTTCTCGATGCTGATTTCGGCCATGGTCTGAAGATTGCGGAGCTGCAGGGCGATAGGATGGGCGGCGATGACGTCGGCAGCTTCGCCGAGCTTCTGCGAGGCTAACAGCTCGCCTTCGGCGGCGATAATCTTGGCGCGCTTCTCGCGTTCGGCCTCGGCCTGTTTGGCCATGGCACGCTGCATGTTCTCCGGCAGTTCGATATCCTTGATCTCGACGACCGAAACGACCACGCCCCAGGTTTCTGTGTGGGTGTCGAGCACTTTGCGTATTTCTCCGTTGATGACATCGCGCTCTGACAGGATCTCATCAAGCTGGAAACGGCCGACGATGTTTCTGACAGTCGTTTGCGATATCTGATTGATAGCGCTCATGACGTTCTCGATGGACACGATGCTTTTGATGGGGTCGACTACTTTGTAATAGGCGACGGCCGACACGTCGACCGAGACATTGTCCTTGGTAATGATCTTCTGCGGCGGTATGGGCATGGTGATCGTGCGGAGATCGATTTGGCGCATCCAGGAAATGTAGGGAATGATCCAGGTGAGTCCTGGCTCCTTGATGCCGGTAATTTTGCCCAAGAGGAAGACTACGCCTTTCTCATACTGCTGGACGACGCGGAAGCCCGGCAGGACCAAGAAGACGAAGACCAGAAAGAGGATTGTGTAACCCATAGATTTGAGTTATTGATTTATGCTTTGATTTTAGCAAAAGTTAGTAGAAAAGCAAGGTGTTGAACCCGAACTCATAATTGACAGAAGCCTTGATAAATGCTATTTTATGCTATCGTCCTTTCATTAATCGAATATCATTGCGGGAAGCTTTCAAATAAAAAAAGAAAAAAAGGGAGGCATATGTCCAGAAAATTGACAGAGAGCGAAGTGGAAATCATCAGGAATGCTGACTTGTCGCTGAGAGTTGAATCGGCAATCCGCAAGCAGTGGAAAATAATGAAGCCCCCGGGCAGCTCCAGCATAGCAGTTACGGTTTCGGCACAGCTGGTCTTGCCCGTCGTTTCCAGCGTCTATGCGCTTAATGCTTTTTGGCCCGGGCGCTTGCCCGCCGTACTGGACAGCATAGCTGAAATCTTGCTGATGCTGTTCATGCTGGTCGTCTCAGCATTGCTACTGCTGGCATCGACGCTGACTGCCAAGCAGCCGCTCAATCTAGGCGCTATAAGCCTGATGAGCAAGAAGCGGACTTGGAAATTTTATTTTGCGAGAGTTTTGTGGCTCGTGCTGTTCGCGTCCCTTGTTTGGAGCGGGAAGACATTGGTATGCCTGCTGGTGGTTTTATTCTGGTTTAATTGCAAGCACTCGATTCGTACGTGCCAAAAGTCCACTAGGAAAATAATGGTCGAGATCGATAATGATCCTGATCCCGTGATGATTGAGCTTAACTGACTTCTTTTTTTAAGGAGTGACCATGAGCCGTTTTCGAACGGCTCTTTTTAATATAAAAACAGCCCCGCGACATGCGGGGCTGTTTCGTATTTGAGTGCCTTGAGGCTAGAGAGAAACTTTGATGCCAGGACCCATGGTCGAGCAGATGACCACATTCTTGATGTAGGCGCCTTTGGCCTTGGCCGGCTTCAACTTCTTGATGATATCGACAACGGCCTGGAAATTCTCAGCCAGCTTGACGGTCTCGAAAGAGACTTTGCCGATCGGCATGTGGATGTTGGCGGTGTCGTCGTTCTTGAAGCTGATCTTGCCTTTCTTGATTTCGGCAATGGCTTTGGCTGGGTCGGTGGTGACGGTTTCGTTCTTCGGTGAAGGCATCAGACCGCGGGTGCCGAGGATCTTGGCGATCGGAGCCAGGAAGCGCATCATTTCCGGAGTAGCGATGGCGACTTCGAAATCGGTCTTCTCGGTCTTCTTGATCTCTTCGATCAGCTCTTCGCCACCGACGATATCGGCACCAGCAGCTTTGGCGTCAGCCTGCTTGTCAGCGCTGACGAAGGCAGCCACCTTGACGGTCTTACCGATACCATGTGGGAGGCTGACAGCGGAACGGATCTGCTGGTCACCCTTCTTGGTGTCGATGCCTAAGCGCAAGTGGACCTCGATCGATGAATCGAACTTGGTGCCAGAGAACTTCTTGGCCATCTCGATCGCTTCAGCGATCGGATAAGCTTTGGCCTTGTCGAATTCGTAGGCCTTCTTCTTGGATTTTTTTACGGTCTTTTTGACCTCTTTGGCTTCTGTCATGTTTTTGGAGTGGTCTGCGTCCATGCGGACTCCCACGTTAATATTGAATGATTAATCTTTGATTTCAACTCCCATCTGGCGGGCAGTGCCGGCGATGGTCTTCATCGCGGCGTCTACGCTGGTGGTGTTCAAGTCCTGCAGCTTGATAGTCGCGATCTCGCGGAGCTGCGCAGTAGTCAGGGTGCCCACCTTCTCGATATGAGCCTTCTTGGAACCGCTCTTGATGCCAGCGAATTTCTTGATCAACTCGCCTGCTGGCGGGGTCTTGGTGATGAAAGTGAAAGTGCGGTCATCATAGACGGTGATCACCACCGGGGTGATTTCGCCCATCCGATCCTTGGTTGCATCGTTGAACTGCATGCAGAAAGCCTGGATCTGGACGCCGTGCTGTCCCAGGGCAGGACCGACTGGAGGCGCAGGGTTGGCCTGGCCAGCGGGGATCTGCAATTTGATCTGCGCTAATATTTTCTTAGCCATAAATTTATGATAAATAATCTTGATTTTGCTTTGAGAAGCTCACTTTGAAGTGACAAAGCAAAAATATTCTATTAAATCTTCTTGATCTGTAAAAAGTCCAGTTCCAAAGGCGTTTCGCGTCCGAACATCGAGACCAAAACCTTGACCTTGCCCTTGGCTTCGTCGACTTGCGTGACTTTTCCTTCGAGGTTCTTGAAAGGACCGTCGACGATCTTGACCGGAGAATCGACCGAGACGTCGATGGTGAATTTAGGCTCTTCGACGCCCATGCGTTTCTGCAGGTCCTTGACTTCGTTGTCGGAAATCGGGGTTGGGATGGTGCCGGTGCCGATAAAGCCGGTGACGTTCGGCGTGTTGCGCACGACATACCAGGAATCATCAGTCACAATCATTTCCACCAAGACATAACCAGGGAAGATTTTTTCTTCCACGGTCTTGCGTTTGCCGTTCTTGATCTTGATCTTCTTCTCGATCGGAATCAGGATATTGAAAATTTTGTCCTCCATGTCCATCGACTCGGTTCTTTGACGCAAGCTCTGAGCGACGTTTTCTTCGTAGCCAGAGTAGGTGTGGATGACGTACCAGCGACGGCCTTGGTTTAAGACTTGTTTAGCCATAGATTTTATTTATAACTTCTCCTTTGTTGTTGGGTTTAAGACGATTAGAGGCCTCGGTTGATCAGGAGGCTCAGGCCGGTGGCAAAGACCATGTCCAGCAAGTACAAAAAAGCGGAAACAGCCAAGCTGACACCGATAACCATAAGCGTGTAGTTGGTGGTTTCGTTCCTTGTCGGCCAAGTGACCTTTTTCAGCTCTTCGGCCGAGTCTTTAAGATACGTAGTTAGGCGGTTTACCATAATTTTGGTTTAAAAAACAGCCCTTGCGGGCGTTCCAATTAACTATGGTTAGAATAACCGATTGGAGGGGAAATGTCAAGGTTTGGTCGATCGGGGTAAACGTGTTATAATTTAACCACTATGGATAACAACAACGTAGCGATTTATAGTTCCAAGATCATCGCGGATATAGTGTGGGGAGTCTTTTATTTTCCCTTATGGTGGTATGGTGCCGGTTTGGTTAAATTTATACTAACATTAGGTAAATTTATTGCGGAAAGGGAGCATGAAATCGGTTTTTTGGTCTGGCTCAAGAATATCGGCAAGCCGATGTATGGCCAAAGCGATTTTGCCGGCGTGCTCATCAGCATCTTCATGCGCTTCATCCAGATAATCGTCAGGGGCGTAATAATGGTTTTTTGGCTGGGGCTGGCCTTGCTTTTCCTGGCGGCCTGGATCTGTCTGCCGATTATTTCCTTGTATGAGGTGTTTTATCAAATAATCCCCGCTTAAGCTTCATGGACTCAGAAAAAAAATATATCATCTGCCCGGCGTGCGGCGGTTCAGGCAAACAGAAATTCGGACTCGCTTGCGCCGAATGCGGCGGGCGTGGCGTCGGCTTGGCTGAACGCGGCCATTTTTTTTATTGGGGGTTGCGCCTCGGACAGATTACCATTGGCCTGGGCTATGTCCGGGAGAAGATCGACCGGGTCATCAATTTGGCCGCCATCTTTATCGGGCTGGTCGGGTTGGCTGCTTTCGGCTGGTGGTTCTATGATAATGCCGAATATGCTTTGATGCCGGAGAATCTGCCGTTCTGGTTCGAGCAGCATCCGCTGCTTCTTATTTTTTGGATCGGCACCATAGCTTGGATGTTTTCTTATTATCGTATCAGTGAAGAGCCAGTTATGAAGCCCAGGATCGCCAGACTGAAGGCGGACGAGCCGCCTTTGCCGATTGTCGGCTGGGATGACGCCATCCGGCACCTCAAGGGCAAGGCGCAGGTCGATGTGGTCAAGGGTTACAGCATGAAAGCCATCGAGGCCGTCGAAGCAGCCTATTCGTTGGCCCGTCAATACGACCACGAGCAGGTCACGATCCTGCATCTTTTTCACGCCTTGATCCAGGACGAGAACGTCGGCGCAATATTCTCGCGTCTAAATATTGACGAGAACCGTTTGACCAAGAAATTCAAGAATCAGCTGGCGCTGCTGCCAAAATCACAGGGGAATGCTTTGTCGCTGTCCAAGGAGGTGCGCCAGGCCTTGATTGAAGGCTATCTTGAGGCGCACGACCTCGGGCAGTTGAGGGTCAAGCCATTCAATCTCTTGGTCGCTTCGCTCAAGCTCAACAATGTGGTCGAAGAGATCCTTTATGAGCAGGAGATAGATAATGACAAGCTTTCAAATACTGTCCAGTGGTTCAGGATAAATGAGCGCCTGGTCGAAGCATATAAGGAATACCGTCACATGGCCCGTTTCAAGCCGGCCTCCAATATGGATAAGGCCTATACTTCGGTGGCCACGCCTTTTCTGAACAACTTCGCCCGCGACCTGACCCTGGCCGCCAAATGGTTCAAGCTCGAATTCTGCGTCTCTCGTGAAAAGGAGACCGAAGAGATCTTCGGCGCGTTCGAATCGGGCAAGAACGGCGTATTGCTGGTCGGCGACCTCGGGGTGGGCAAGAACGCCATAGTTCACGGCCTGGCCCAGCTGATGGTCAGGGAACAGGTTCCGAAGTATCTCCAGGACAAGCGCCTCTTGGAGCTGGACGTCAGCCGTCTCGTCTCCGGCGCCAACCCGGCCGAGGCGCAGGAGCGGCTCCTGACTTGCCTCGACGAAATCACCCGCGCTGGCAACATCATCCTCTATATCAATAATATTGAAACCATTTCCGGGATCACTTCGGGCGGCGAGCAGAGCTTGGACCTGACTGACGTTCTGGTCAGCGCCATCCAGCAGCATCGGCTGTTCTGTTTGGCGACGGTGACGAAGGAAAATTATCTCCGTGCCGTCGAAGGCCGGCCGATCGGCAACTCGTTCGGCAAGGTGACTGTGGCCGAGCCGGAACACAATCAGGCGATCATCATGCTTGAGAGCAAGGTCGGCTATCTGGAAGGAGGCTACAAAGTTTACTTCACTTACAGCGCCCTGGATGAGGCGGTCAATCTGACCAGCAAGTATGTCCATGACCGCTTTTTGCCGGCCAAAGCCATTGATGTCCTCGAAGCGGTCGCGGTCAAGATATCGAAGAGCAAGAGCGACCGCGTCATCACGCGCGAAACCGTCGACCTGCACATGAGCGAGATTACCGGCATTCCTCTGACCAAGGTCGGCATGAATGAAGGCAAGGAACTCATGACTTTAGAGAACAGGATCCACGAACACATGATCGACCAGGTCGAGGCAGTCGATATGGTCGCAGCCAGTCTCCGCCGCGCCCGTGCCCAGCTGAACGAGGGCAAGCGGCCGATTGCCAATTTTCTCTTTCTCGGTCCGACCGGCGTCGGCAAGACCGAGCTGGCCAAGACCGTGGCTAAAGTCTATTTCGGCAACGAGAAATACATGATCCGCCTGGACATGAGCGAATACCAAGCCCAGGACTCGATCGTCAAGATGATCGGCGACCAGAGCAATAAGGGTTATCTGACCGAGGCCGTACGCCAATCGCCTTTTTCCATCTTGCTGCTGGACGAGTTTGAAAAAGCCCATCCCGATATCTTGAATCTTTTCTTGCAGGTTATGGATGACGGCCGCCTGACTGATGGGCAGGGCCATACTATCGACTTCACAAATTGTATCCTTATCGCTACCTCCAATGCCGGGGCGCTGTATATCCAGGAGCAGATCCGCAAAGGCACGCCAGTCGAGCAGATCAAAGAGGTTCTGATCAACGAGCAGCTGAACAAGATCATGCGTCCAGAATTGATCAACCGTTTTGACGGCGTCATCGTCTTCAAGCCATTGTCACAGAACGATGTTGTCGAGATCACCAAACTGCTTTTGCGCAAGATCGAAAAGAACTTGAAGGAAAAAGGCATCCGCATGCGGATGGACGAGCAGGGCATCGCCCTTTTGGCTCAAGCCGGCTTCGATCCGAAGTTCGGTGCCCGTCCGTTGCGCCGGCTCTTGCAGGATCGCATCGAGAACGTCATCGCCAACAAGATATTGTCGAGCGAGGTCAAGCGCCGGGATACGATAGTTATCGACGACCAGGGAGAAGTATCGGTCGAAGCGGCACCGAAGATATAGCGGATACAAAAAGGGAGGATCGCTGGAAGGCGCCCTCCCGGAGGAGTTACAGACTGACCGTGTTGGCGAATCGCCGCGTCTCAGGCAAGAAGAATTTTTTCTTGATCGAGGCTGGCACAGGCAGCAGGACAAGGGAAAGGAATTCACGCTTGTCGGTCAGGATGATCGTGATTTCGATCAGTCCGGCGACAAGATTGAGGCGGTGGAGACATTGCTGGTAGAAATCCATGCTGCAGACGATGCAGCGGTATTTGCGCCAATTCAGTCTTTTGATATACTGACAATCGAGGTTTCTGATCCAGTGGACCGTGGCGCAACGGCTTTTCGTTTGTTCTACCAGGAGCATGGCCAGATGTTCGTCGAATCTGCCCACGACTAAGCCCCTGCTTTGCGCTAACTCACCTTGCTTGGTTCGAGCCAGCATATAAAGAACACCTCCTTTCCGAGCGGATAGTATCTGTATATATCTTATACCCTTTTAAAGAATTCAGTCAAAAATATTATGGCCCTGCAGTACGCCCTTGCTTTTATCTTCAGTTTGTTGATCTCATTGGTTTTGACTTGGCCGATCATGCATCTGGCTCGGAAAATCGAGCTGGTGGACGCGCCTAACGACGAGCGCAAGCTCCATCGCCAGCCGACTCCGCTTCTCGGAGGGCTGGCAATTTTTTTAACCTTCTTTTCCTTGATGTATTGGTTCCGCGATGCCATGCTTTCAGGCAATCTCGAGCCTTATCATTTTTTCGGTTTTTTCGTCGGAGCGCTCTTCCTGATGATCGGCGGCTTCTTGGATGACAAATACAATCTCAAACCGGCCCAACAGCTGATGTTCCCGGTCTTGGCCATCGCCGCTGTGATTGCGGGCGGCGTCCACATCGAGAAGATAACCAATCCCGCCGGGGGCTACATTTATCTCGGCGCCTGGTCCGGCGTGCTGATCGCTTTGTGGCTGATGGGCATGATGTACACCACCAAGCTGCTGGACGGCCTGGATGGCTTAGTGACCGGCATGGTCGGCATCGGCGGGTTGATCATCTTCCTTTTCACTTCAACCACTCGGTATTACCAGCCAGACATCGCTCTGGCTTCGCTGATATTGTCCGGCGCATGTGCCGGCTTCCTGTTTTTCAATTGGCATCCGGCCAAGATATTCTTAGGCGAAGGCGGTTCGCTCTTATTGGGTTATATCCTGGGCGTCCTGGCCATAATCTCTGGCGGCAAGATAGCCATCGCCCTCTTGATAATGGGCGTGCCGATCCTTGATGTCCTTTGGACGATCATCCGGCGCTTGGCCGAAGGGAAGAATCCTTTCCGTTTCGCTGACCGCAAACATCTGCATCATCGCCTGTTCGATCTCGGGCTGGGACATCGCAAGACCGTTTTGATTTTCTATGCTTTCGCTCTATTTTTCGGACTCTCGGGCTTGTTCCTGCAAAGTTTGGGCAAGCTCTACGCTTTGGCTGGGTTATTCATGGTCATGCTGGTGGTGGTTCTCAGTTTCAGCTATATTGACCGCAAAAAGGCAGCAAAGTGATTTTTGAGCTTAGGTTAGTAAAAATTTCATTTTTCAAGGACTATCAACCCAGTCGTGGGAATAAACTTGACTTTTTAGCATTTTTTAGTATAATAAAGCATACCGCCTGAAAGTGGCGCGTTTTTATTTATATTGTAATATCCATATGGCAAAAATTGCAGTCATCAAAACTGGCGGTAAACAGTACAAAGTTGAGGCCGGTAAATCCCTGAAAATCGAGAAGCTTCCCCTTGAGGTCGGAGCTACCGTCAAGTTCGAGACCCTGTTGGTCGCTGACGCTGACGGCGCTACCATCGAACTCGGTAAGCCGTCATTGGGCGAACGCGTCGAGGGCAAGGTGCTTGAGCAGGACAGGGCCGAAAAGGTCTCAGTCATCAAGTACAAGAACAAGACACGTTACAAGAGAAATGTCGGTCATCGCCAGCCTTTCACCAAGGTCGAGATCACCAAAATCTAAATTTTCCAGGAGAATACAAAAAAAATCCCACCAAGAGCGGTGGGATTTTTTGTATCTGTTTATATTTGATTGCGGTATTTGAGAGCGTTGCCAAGGGTGAGTTCGTCTACGTATTCGAGGTTGGCGCCCATGGGCAAACCGCGGGCTAGGCGGGTGACTTTCACTGGCAGCGGCCTGAGCAGTTTGGCCAAATACATGCTGGTGGTCTCGCCTTCAATGGTTGGGTTCAGAGCCAAGATAACCTCTTGGATTTCGCCGGACTGCAGCCGCTTCAGGAGAGGCTCAAGGTTCAGGCTGCTCGGACCGATGCCCTCGAGTTGGTTCAACTCCGCGCCAAGGACATAGAATCGTCCCTGGAATTGCCGGCTCGACTCGATTGCCAGATAGTCGCGCTGATCGGAAACGATGCAGAGCTGGCCGTTCTGCCGCCGTTGGTCAGCGCAGACGGGGCAGGGGCTGGCTTCGGTGATAGCGAAGCAGCTTTGGCATTTAGTGATATTCTCTTGTAGTGTGGCGATCGCTTGGCTGAGTTCGGCTACATCTTTTTCTGATTGGGCCAAGAGCGACAACGCAAAACGTTCGGCCGTCTTGGGTCCGACGGTCGGCAATTTGGCGAAAGCCTCGATCAATCTTTGTATTGCTTTAGGGTAGTGCATAGCCGCAGGGTCCGCAAGGACCAAGGAGAACAGCCTTATTTTACATCAAGCCTGGAAAGCCTCCCATTTCCTGGAGCTTAGTGGCCATTAGTTTCTGGGTTTTCTTGACTGCTTCGTTGAAGGCCTCTTTGACGTTCTTTTCAGTTGATTCCTTGGAGGTACCCTCGGCGATCGTCAGCGAAGTGATCTCAAGGTTGCCGTTCATCACGACCTTGACGCCACCCCGCTCGACGGTTACCGATTCTTTGGCCAGGGCGTTCTGCATGGTTTTGGCCTGGTCGCGCAAATCCTTGATCTGCTTGAGCTTGTTGAACATTGTTTTTATGTTATTAATGATTAATGAGCCGTATGGCTAAAGTACCGACATAGTCATAATTATGCCTGTTCGCGGTATTTTTTTCAATGTCTTCGGCCGGGATTGTTTTTTTGGCACCAAAAGGTATAATTATTTCATAGTATCTTAACTAAGAATAGCGATTTTTAAGGGTAATGAACAAACCCTGTATTAATTTGAACTAATGCCGGATGAATTGATCGATATCTGCGACGACTCGGGAAGGCTTACGGGTGAGCGCAAGCTGAAGAGCGAGGCCCACCGTGACGGATTGTGGCATCGAGCGGCGCACGTCTGGATTTATAACGCCAAGGGCGAGGTCCTTCTGCAGCTGCGGGCTCAAGGTAAGCAGCTATATCCAGGGACCTTGGATGTTTCGGCGGCAGGTCACGTCGGTGCGAACGAAGAGCCGGCAGTGGCAGCGGCGCGGGAGCTCGAGGAAGAGCTCGGGCTGCGGGTCCAGCCGAGCGATCTGCACTTCTTTAAGATCGTAAAAAATTCGCCGCCGTTTCCCGGCTTCAAGAATAATGAATTCTATTACGTGTATTTCCTTCAGTATGACGGCGGAACAGAGGCGTTCAAGCTCCAAGACGAAGAGGTTGAGTCGGTCAAGTTTTTCGGGATCAGCCAGATTGAAAAAGACTTATCATCTGACAAATCAAGGTTCGTGCCTCATGGAAGCTATTGGCATGAGATCCTGGGTGAGTTAGAAAAAATATCGAAAATAATTAAGTGAACATATGGTGCAAAAATTGATCGAACAGCACGCCAAGTTGAGGGCGCTGCTTGAAGAAATGAAGGCGGCCGCTGAGCAGTCGGAGGGGAATGCCTCGGTTGTCAGTTTGCAGGCTGCATTCAAAGAGGCGCTAATTGCACATTTAGCCTTGGAGAATGAAGATTTTTACCCTCGATTGATAGCAGCTATCGGGGCCAGCGATATCCCTACTGAAGGCGTCGAACGGATAAAGCGTTTCATTGCCGGAATGAAAGAAATTGGAGAGTCGGTCAACGACTTCTTGAAAAAATATCAGAGTGAGGATTTGATAATGCGAAATTGGAACGACTATCGGAAAGATCTGGCTAAGTGCACCTCTTTGCTTGAAATCAGGATGGAGTCGGAAGAAGATGGCGTATATATGGAATGGGAAATCTATGGCACGAATATCAACCACTGGAAAGAATAAAGAATAGTCAAATAAAAACGAGCCCCTAAGGGCTCGTTTTAGTATGCGCTAGAAGCTTGGCGGCAGCTCATGCTGCAGGTCGACGTTTTTGAAGTCGGCGGTATCATCATCGAAGAATAGGTCGATTTTTCCGGTCGGGCCGTTTCTGTGCTTGGCGACGTGGAGTTCGGCGCTGTGTTTGTCGAATTCGGACAGGTCCTCACGGCGGTAGTTGCGATCGGCGGCTTTGCGGTAGATGAACATGACGATATCGGCGTCTTGTTCAATGGAGCCGGACTCGCGCAAGTGGGCGAGCTTCGGAATGGCCGGGGTGGACTGCTCGACGGTGCGTGATAGCTGAGACAGAGCCAGGACAGGGATGTTCAGCTCGCGGGCCAGGTTCTTTAGGCCGCGGGAAATCTCCGAAACTTCCTGCACGCGGTTGTCCTGGTATTTGCCCCGGCCCTCCATCAGCTGGAGGTAGTCGATGACCACGAAATCCAAGCCCTTCTCAATTTGCAGGCGGCGGCACTTGGTGCGGATATCCATGATGGTAGTATTCGAAGAGTCGTCGATATATATTTTGGCTTCGGCCAGTTCACCCATGGCTTGGCCGATCTTGGTAAAGTCGTTGTCCTCGCCGCTATCTGACAAGCGGCCAGTGCGCATCTTCCATAATCCGACCCTGGCCTGGGCGCAGAGCATGCGGTCAACCAGCTGTTCTTTGCCCATTTCCAAAGAAAAGATGCCGACCGAAACTTTATTTCTTAAAGCGACCAGGCGAGCCATGTCCAGGGCTAATGAGGTTTTGCCGACCGAAGGACGGGCAGCTAGGATGAGCAGGTCAGAGCGTTGCAGGCCGCCCAAGAGCTCGTCGACTCCATGGAAGCCGGTCGAGAGGCCGCGTAGCTTGCCGCCTTGGCGGTGGAGCTCGTCGATGCGCTCGAAGGCCTCGGCCAAGAGGGAGTCGATCGGCAAGAAGGCGTTTTTGGTGAATTTTTGGGAAACAGAAAAGAGCCTCTGTTCGGCCTGATCCAAGACTTGTTCGATATCCTCTTCTTCGGTATAGCCCATCTCGGAAAGCTGGGCGGCAACGTTCAAAAGCCGGCGCAGGGTGGCCTTGCGCTGGACGATGTTGGCATAGAAGACGACATGGGATGAGGTGGCCACCGAATTAGAAATCTCGGCCAGATAGCCGCGGCCGCCGATCTTTTCCAGATGGCCCTTGTCCATCAAGCGGCTCGAGAGGGTGAGGATGTCGATCGGCTCCTGCTTGGCGTAGAGTTCCTTCATTGCTTCGAAGATGAGCTCATGCGACTCTTTGTAGAAGTCGTTGGGCTGCAAGAAATCGGCAATCTTAATGATTGAGTCCTTATCAATCAAAAGACAGCCGAGGAGCGACTGTTCTGTTTCGATGCTTTGAGGCGGCAGCTTGCCGACAATCTGGTTATTCATAAGGGTATCTTAGCTATTCGCCGGCAATTTAGCAAGCGTGAATTGTGCACCTTTTTTCCACCTATTAAGCACTGCCCGCGTGCCTTGTCAAAATCATTTATTCGTGTTAATATACACTTAATCAAGATAATTCTGCCTAGCGCAGTTTTATTTTTGTATAAATTAGCGCCCATAGCTCAGTTGGTAGAGCAGGTCCCTTTTAAGGACAAGGTCCAAGGTTCGAGTCCTTGTGGGCGCACAAAATAAATCAGACCCCATTTCGGGGTCTGATTTATTTTGTGGGTTTATAAGCTTCGAGAATCTTGTAAAAGGAACGTTTCAGAATATCGAAATGTGCTTTTTGCTTATTGGTTAAAAAAATATATAATACTGTGTCACCTTTCGGTGGTGTGGGGCTTCCGCCCCTTCGAGTCCTTGTGGGCGCACAAATAAAATAGGCCTCCCAATCGGAGGTCTATTTTATTTGTGCGTTTTGGCTAGCAGTCAAAATTCAAGCACTCATAGATAGTGTCCTGTGAAAAATTGTATTCAGCACCTTATTCTACTGGTCTTTGTTTAATTATTTTTTGTAATTTTTTCCAGTCGCTATTCCTTTTGGAGTATTTGAGTTTTTGTGACAATAACTCAATTGTTATTTTGGGTATTTTTGCCAAGTCCTTTGACGACACTTTGGCATATTTTTCTGGAAAAAAATCTATTGGCTTTTCAGATCTAATTATATATGCAAAACGGTTCATGACATCAAGTCTGCTTAGATTCTCTATAATTTTGTCACGCTCTTGGTTTTTCAGGTTTGCATTATTTTTATGTTCCTGGATAATTTTTATTTTCTTCTCCTTTGCTATTCTCGATCTTTCTATTTTTTCTTTTTCCATCTTTTCGATGTGCTCCCAATGCTTCTTATCATGTGCAGCAAGCTCTTTTATTGATTTAATTTCAATTGGTACGTTGGTTCCAAAAGGAATGTAGGGGTTTGTTCTATTTGCTAGAGCCCAATCAACAAAGTGGTTTAATAGTGTTTCGTCATGTCTTGTTCTTGATATTAATATATTGAGTAATTTACCCATAACCGTGGTGCTGCCAAAACCGTATTCGACTTGTGTCTCTATGATTGCCAGTCCCCGCATAAGATTTACTAAATCTTCTAACGGTAATGTTTTTACAAATGGGTTTCTGTGCAGTGAGAATAAAAACTTTCTACTAAATTCTTGGTTATTTAGCTCACCAGTTTGGCCAATGTTTATTAGTTTATTAATATTCATATGAGACTTAAGGATGATTATGATAATTTATTTGATCAAGGCAGATATTAAAAAAATAGTATTACAGTTAAGTAAAAAATTGTTGGTTATTTAGAGCTGTCTTGGAAAGAGTTTTTTTTATCTTCTTGGCCGTGTCGTATCTCATTTTCCACCCTTAAGGCCTTTATAAATATGCGCATGGTGAAAAAGTATAAAGCAGCTGCAGCTAGGATAATTTTAAACTCTCCATAAGTAATGTTCCTTGTTTTTTGAATGTTGGCCATATACGAGGCAACTTCAGTGATAAAGGCATATGTCCACAAAAAAAGTGTTACTACAAGTGACCAGCGTTTCCCCATTGTTATAAAAAATGACAGGGGAATAAAAGTTATTAATTGCTGGACAATGGCGACGACAATAGACATTGGGTTGCCCCCAAGGAAGCTTGCCAAAATAACCACGCATGCTGATATGCGCAAAATAAGCGCCGATTGTTTTCTGTATGAATTTTTCCAATCCAATGAATTATATTCCTTAACTTGTTTTTCAATGCCTTGATTATATTGCATAAGTTTAAGTGAGTTGCGAAGGTGGCAGAATAAAAAAACTGACACCCAATATCTGCAAAATATAGTTAGTACAAAATATTTCTAGCGATTGATAAGGATATCAGATCAATTACCAGAGAATAAAGAAAAAAAATTTCCGATTTTAACTTTAGCACTTGCTGTCATTTTCCCCTACAATTTATCACAAAATTAGTCATTAAACAACAAATGAATAATCGACAGCTAGATTAAAAATTAAATAAATTAATGCAAATAACAATTATTTTTCTGTCAAAGCACGATGGTGGTTAGTCTTTCTGTGACTAAAAATTGGATAGCAAGATAAGTTCAGCTTTCATGGGAGTAATGTTTGGAGGGTAACGGTGATTTAACGAGTATTCCCAGTCCGTATTTTAATATTCTTTTTGTGTTTTTTGTAGGCGCTTTAATATTTATTGTCCCCATAGTTATTAATTTTAAAACGTCGAGTATTTGGCCAGGCTTAGGGTAAATGATATAATATGGATAACTAAGAAATAATCTCAGCTTATGGTTAATGTACAAAAATTAGGCTTGATCTTGGAGCCGACCCAGAACGCTTTCGAAACTCGGGCTGTCTTGAATCCGGGCGTCTTCCAGGATGGCAACGATGTCCATATCATTTATCGTGCGATTGACGAGGAGTATATGTCCTGCCTCGGCTATGCCAGGCTTTCCGGACCAACGACGGTCGTTGAGCGCTGGAACAAGCCGTTTATGGTGCCGAAACTCAAGGCGGAGAGCAAAGGAATCGAGGACCCGCGCATCGTTAAGATTGATGGCACTTACTATATGACTTACGTGGCGCACGACGGCAAGAACGCCGTGACCTATTTCGCCGAGGGACCGAGCCTGTTCGAGCTCTCGCGCGGGCACATGGTCAGTCCGAAAATCATGTACAAGGAAGCGGCTGAGATTTTCCGTTACCAGAAGCTGAAGGACGATTATTATTTCTACGAAGCTTTTTACAAAGAGTTCAGCGGCAAGAACATCCTGATCTGGCACAAGGATTGCATCCTGTTTCCGGAAAAGATCGGCGGCCAGTTCAAAATGCTCCAGCGCATCTTGCCGGACATCCAGATGGTCACCTTCGACGACTTCGGCCAGTTCAAGGAAAAATACTTTTGGATCCATTACCTTCTGGATGAGTTAGCCAGCAATGTGGTTTTGGAAAGCGAATATACCTTCGAAGAGCGCAACGTCGGCGGCGGCTGCCCGCCGATCAGGACCGCCGACGGCTGGCTCATGATCTACCATGGCGTGCACGAGAACAACGCGGCCCGCACCTATAGCGCCGGCGCCGCTCTGCTGGATTTGGAAAATCCGGGCAAGCTGATCGGCAAGCTGCCATATCCGCTATTTACCCCCTCGAATGAAGCCGAGTCGGTCGGGCTGGTCAACAACGTCGTCTTCCCGACCGGCACCGCCCAGTTCGGTGACGACCTCTATATCTATTACGGCGCGGCTGACACGCGTATCGCCGCCGCCAAAGTTAGCATGGCCGAGCTTCTAGCCGAGCTCAAGGCCAATCCGGTCAAAAAGAGCGAATAGCCGAGCCCTAACCGATAAATATAAAAACAAATGATCTGCCCCCAATGCCAGCATCAGTTCAATTATTTCAAATTGAACTTAAATAAGGAACGGAACGGCAAGAACGGTTTTCCGTGCCCGCAATGCGGCACGAAAATCAAGCTCAGCTCGGGTTTCGCCCAGCAATTAAAGATTGCGCTAGCTGGTTTTACCGTTCTGATATTGAGCTTGCAATATATCCTGGGCCGACTCGTCAAATCGGACGCGGTCGAAGCTGCGGTTTACCCCCTCATCTTCGCTGCCTTCGTCTATGTCTTTTACCGCTTATCAAAAGTTTCTACAGCCGAGATCGCTGGCATCGACCCGGCACAAAACGTCCCGCCCCAGCCTAGTCCTGGAACGCCCGGAGAAATCCAGGCTGACGGATTCAAAGTTAAGCTAAGCCAAGATAAAATCACTGTTCCCGCCATTGGCACGCCCAAGGCTGCAAATTCCTTGGTCATAACGCTGATATTGATTTTTGTCGTCCTTTCCGGGTTATTAAAAAACAAGGAGCTAGCCAATACCTTGAAAGCCTCGTCCTCCTTAAAGGCAGTGTTGCTGGCAATCGTTGCCGCATGGCTTGCTATTTCCGCATATGCAGTAAGGCGCTGGAGCAAGCAAGCTTTTGTCGGTATCAATTTCGCATTCTCGGTTATTTTTGCGGTCACGATAGTTTCCGGTTTCCTTAATCTGCAGAATCGGCAGTTCATCGATGATTTCGAGTCGCAAATGCGCGCGCAGGAGAGCCCGGAGGAGCTGATCAGGAACATGGGGACGCAGTCCAGGAAGATATCCAACTCTTCGATGCCTGAGCATAATCACGAAAAATTAATGCGCGACAAGGATAGGGACGGTTTGCTTGATAGCGAGGAGAGCTTAAAGTATAAAACCAGTTCAACTAGTACCGACACCGACAACGATGCCTTGAGCGATTATGAAGAAGTCAGCATCTATAAATCCAACCCCTTGTTGGCCGACACCGACGGCAGCGGCGTGACCGATGGCGCTGAGGCGGCGCTAGGAGACGACCCTGCTGGCGAGGGCGTTTTCAATCCCTTCACTTCGCCGGAAATCGCGCTTTATTATATGGAGCATGCTATTGCGAGCGGCAAGCTTGAAGCTTATGAATCGATTTTTTATTACCCTCAATCGTTCATCGATGATTTTATCAAACCCAACTTCCAGACCGACCTTGAAGGATTCAAGCGCCGCTTCAAAAACAAGGTATTTTCGGGCATGACCAAGGACAATGTCGGCGCTATAGTAATCTACAAGCAGCAGGACGTCGATGAGGGCGGTGTGGCGATAGAATATTATCGATTCTCCAATGAAAACGGTTATCGCGAACCGGGCGGACGGGATAAGACTTATTTCAAAAAAGTGGATGGCAGATGGATGGCAGACATCGAAAGGGAATTCAAGGAATTGAAAGAAACCAACCCCGAGGGCTGGCAGCTTAATGCCCGGGTTTATTCAACTGATTAGGCTCGTTTTGGCGGTTTACCTTGACAAAATAATGGCTTCGTGCTATGATTTGCTTATCAATTAAATCAGATTCGAATCTCTCGTCTTTATCCGTGTTATATATAAAAGCATAGGTGGTCCCAGAGAAGTCGGGTCACCTATTTTTTATGCAAGAACACAACACTTCACAAGCAGTGCGTTTTAGCGACTTGGGCATCAGCACAAGTATTCTTAACGTACTCGAAAAACTTAATCTGGAAACGCCGACACCGATCCAGAGCAAGGCGATTCCATCGGCACTCGATGGCAACGACATCATCGGCATTGCCCAGACCGGCACCGGCAAAACCTTTGCCTTCGGCATTCCGATGCTCGAACGCATCGGCAAAACCAAGGGTAACGGCCTAGTTCTATTGCCGACCCGCGAACTCGCGTTACAGGTCGATGAGAACCTGCAGAAGCTCGGCAGACAGCTCGGTCTGCGCACTGCCTCTTTGATCGGCGGCGAACCGATCGGCAAGCAGGTCAAGCAGATCGAGGCTAACCCCCACATCATCGTGGCAACGCCTGGGCGTCTGATCGACCATCTTAATAATCGCAAGACTCTGAGTCTGCGCAATGTCAATACTTTGGTATTGGATGAGGCAGACATGATGTTTGACATGGGCTTCATTCCTCAGGTTGAGGAGATTTTGAGCCAGGTGCCTAAGGAGCGCCAGACGATGCTATTTTCGGCTACCATGCCGGCCACGATCGTGCGCTTGATCAATAAGCACATGAAATTGCCGTTGACTATCGAAGTCGCCCCCGCCGGCACCACTGCCGAGCGCGTCGACCAGGAAGTCTATGTCGTCAACAAGGAAGACCGCTTCAACCAGCTGACCAAGATGCTCGATGAGTATAATGGTTCAGTCCTGATTTTTACTCGCACTAAACACGGAGCTAAGGCTCTGACTAGGAATATCGACAAACTCGGCTTCGGCGTGGCGGAAATCCACTCCAACCGCTCGTTTGAGCAGCGCAAGGCAGCTCTGGGCGGATTCAAATCAGGCAAATACCGCATCTTGGTTGCCACCGACATCGCCGCTCGCGGCATCGACGTCAATGATATCGAGCTGGTCGTCAACTTCGATCTGCCTGACTCGACCGAGGATTACGTCCACCGCATCGGCCGCACCGCGCGCGCCGGTAAGAAAGGCAAAGCTATCTCTTTCGCCTTGCCGACCCAATGGAAGGACATTAGCGATATCGAGAAACTGATCAAGAAAGATCTGCCTCTTAAGGAATTTGCTCAGCTGATCAAGCCTGCTGCCCAGCCCAAGGCCTCGTTGTACGGCCGCATGGGCGGAGCCAGGCCGACCGCCTTCCGCCGTGGCGGACGCAGGCGCTAGGCTTGCTTAGTTCGGTAAAATAACCTATTATAAGAACATTGTTTTTATAAGCCAGCTTAGCTCAGTTGGTAGAGCAGCAGTTTTGTAAACTGCGGGTCATGGGTTCGAGCCCCTTAGCTGGCTCAAGCTAAAACTTCGCCCCACGGCGGAGTTTTTTTGAAGCGAATATGGAAAAGATCACTTATAAAATCTACGGCCTCGGTTGCAAGGTCAACCAATACGACGCCGGCTATCTGGCCAAACAGCTTGAGCTGCTTGGCTTTTTGCCGGCTGAAGGTCAGGCTGACCTGGCCATCATCAACACTTGCACGGTCACCCAGGCCGCTATCGCCAAGGATATGAAGACAGTCGAAAAGGCGCGCCAGGAGAATCCCCATGCCAGGATCGCCATCACCGGCTGCCTGCCGGTCAATTATCGCGACCAGGCCTTGTCCGCCGGCGTCGACTACGTCGCCTCGGTCAAGGAATGCGGCGACCTGGTCAAGCAGGTCGCTCTGGATTTTGGCTTGGCCCTGCCATCAGGCTGCGGCACCATCGTGACCGATCAGTCCGGCCATTCACGCTATTTCCTTAAAGTCCAGGACGGCTGCCAGCAATTCTGCTCCTATTGCATCATCCCGTATAACCGCGGCAAGCTGTCGAGCCGCCCGGGTGACGAAGTACTTCGGGAAGTCGAAGCGGCAACGGAACAGGGCTTCGAAGAAATAGTCTTGTGCGGTATTCATCTGGGATTGTATGGCATCAATAGCGAACAGCAATCAGGAAATGATAATGAATATTTTTTGGCCGACCTGCTGGAAGACTTGTTCAAGATCGATAAATTGAAAAAAGTCCGTCTGAGTTCGATCGAGATCACCGAAGTTAACGACCGGCTGATCGAGCTGATGAGTAGCAATCGCAAATTCGCGAGGCACCTGCATATCCCGTTGCAGGCGGGAACGGATAAGATATTGAAGTCGATGAACCGGCCTTATGATCTGCGCTACTTCAGCGAACGCATCGCCAAGCTGCGCGCCGCCGTGCCGGAGGTCGCAATCAGCACCGACCTGATTGTCGGCTTTCCCGGAGAATCGGATGAAGATTTCAAAGAGACCCTGGAACATGTCGAAAGCCTGTACTTCAGCAAGGTCCACGTCTTTCCTTTCTCGGCCCACGAAAAGACCCCGGCTTTTTCCTTGCCCGATCAGCTTGATGAAGCTGCCAAAAAACAGCGAGCCTCGGCCATGCAGAAACTGAGCGACTTACTTGAACGAAAATACAATGAGAGTTTTCTCGGCCACGAAATAGAGGCTATTATCGACGGCCGCAGCCAGGGCCGGACCTATCGCGCCAAGAGTGAATATTATTTCGACATCAATTTCGAAACGGATGAAATTTTTCAGCCGGGTGAGTCGGTTAAGGTGAAAAATTGGCAGCTCGTAAAATAAGGCCTTAAAACCCTCAGTAAAGCTAAAAAAGTTGCTTTTTTTGGCTTTTTTTTGTATCTTTACCGTATGCAGACCATCAAGCTCTACAATACTTTAAGCCGGGAAAAAGAAGTCTTCGAGACGATTTTTCCGGGCAAGGTTGGCCTCTACACCTGCGGCCCGACCGTCTATAATTATGCCCACATCGGCAACCTGCGCACCTATCTTTTCGAGGACATCTTGAAACGGGTGTTGGTTTACAATGGCTTCGAGGTCAAACACGTCATGAATATCACCGACGTCGGACATTTGGTCGGCGACGGCGACATGGGCGAGGACAAGCTCGAGGTCGGTGCTGAACGGGAAGGGAAGACGGCCTGGGAGATCGCCGAGTTCTATGCCGAAGCTTTTAAGAAGGACATCAAGAAACTGAACATCCTGGAACCGAGCATCTGGTGCAAGGCCACCGACAATATCGCCGAACAGATCGCGCAGATCCAAGAGCTCGAGGCCAAGGGCTTTACCTACAAGACCAGCGATGGCATCTATTTTAATACCAAGAAGTTCGACGGCTACAACAAATTATCCCACCTGAAGCTGGAAGAGCTGCAAGAGGGCGCTCGCGTCGAAAAGAACGAGGAAAAGCTAAACCCGACCGACTTCGCCTTGTGGAAGTTCTCGCCTAAGGGAGTGAAACGCCAGATGGAATGGGCTTCGCCTTGGGGCGCCGGTTTTCCGGGCTGGCACATCGAATGCTCGGCCATGAGCTTGAAATTCCTCGATAGCCAGCTCGACATCCATTGCGGCGGCATCGATCACATCAATGTCCACCATACCAACGAGATTGCCCAAGCCGAAGCCGCCACCGGCGAGAAATTTTTCAATTATTGGCTGCACGGCGCTTTTTTGAATATCGCCGGCGGTAAGAAGATGGCCAAGAGCGCCGACAACTTCATGACGCTGGACAAGGCCTTCGCCGTCAAAGGCTTAAGCCCGCTGGTTTACCGCTACGCCGCGTTATCCGTCCATTATCGTAAGCCGATGGAATACTCCGAAGAGTCGGTAATCAACGCCGACAACTCTTTGAAGGCTCTTTATCGCCAAGTTTCCGAACTTGGCTCTGAACCCGGACGGATTTCGCAAGAGTATAAAGACAAATTTTTGGAAACAATCAATGACGATCTGAATACGCCGAGAGCTCTGGCTGTCCTTCAAGAGCTTTTGAAATCAAGCCTGCCGAAAGAAGACAAACTGGCGACCATCCTGGATTTCGACAAGGTCTTGGGTCTGGATTTGGAAAACCGTGGACAAGAAGAAGTGTTGCCGCCGGAAATCGCCGAGCTGGTCAAGGCCAGGCAGACGGCCAAGACCAATAGGGATTGGGAGCTTTCGGATGCTTTGCGCGCGGAAATCGAGCGCTACGGTTATTTTGTCGAGGACACGAAAGAAGGCACCAAGCTGATCAAGAAATAAGCTACTCAAAAAATAAAAATATCCCCATGCAAACCAGGCATCATCAGTTGCATTTTTGGAGCTTCCTCCGCAACAAGGAAATGAACGAGATTTATCTGTCGTACGGAGTCACCAACTTCGCCCTCGGCCTGGTTTCAATATTCGTCCCGATCTACCTCTATAAGCTCGGATTCTCCTTGCCTTGGATCCTGGGTTATTATTTCCTGCTGCCGTTGTCTTCGGTCCTTCTGACCAACCGTGTCTGCGCCCGCGTGGTAGCCAAGTCCGGCGTCAAATGGTCCATGCTAATCGCGGTGCTGTTCAAGATGCTGTTCTTCACCGGCTTGTATCTGCTGCCGACTCATCGCTGGCTATTCTTCGTCCTGCCGCTTTTCAATATGCTCAAGACCCAGATTTCCAGCCTGGGATACCATCTGAACTTCATCGAGCATTCTGATGCGGCCCACCGCGGACGCCAGGTCTCGATCCTGCAATCGACCGCCTTGGCCGCCAGCCTGCTCGCACCGCTGATCGGCGGCGTCGTCATCGGGCTGGTCGGATTCAAGCTGCTGTTCGTCGGTGCCATCTTTTTGATGATGGTGGCGGCCATTCCGATACTGGTCCTGCCCGACCACAAGAATCTCAAGCCGGTCGAGTTCGACATCAAGAACATGTGGCGCGACATGCTCAAACGGGAGAATCTGCCGTTATTTTTAAGCTATGGCGGTTACGCCATCGAGGAGTGGATCGGCTTCGTCGTCTGGTCACTGTTTCTGTTCTTCATCCTGCACAATACCGAATCGGTCGGAGCGGCCAGCTCGATCGTGGCGGCGGTCACCTTCCTGGTCTTCTATCTGGTCGGCCGCCTGTCGGACAAGGTCAGTAAGAAGAAGCTCATCAAGCTCGGCACCTTCCTGTATTTTTTCGGCTGGGTCGGCCGCTTGTTCGCCGACAGCTTCAGCTCGGTCATCTTTATTGATTCCTACAAGAATATCACCGGCAATTTCCTCCAGGTCCCCTGGTCGGCCTTTTCCTATGACTTGGCAGCGCGCAGCAACTATTTCCGCTTCATCGTCCAGCGCGAACTGATGTTCGACCTGGCCCGGGTGATCGTCGCGCCGGTCATTATCCTGGTTTTCGTTCTGAACTACAACCCCTTTTTGATAGCCTTCATTATCGCCGCCTTGGCCAGCCTCGGCTACATGACGATCAACCGTCTGCCCGAGACATTGGTAGGCGAATTCGAGAAGAAGTAGATTAAAATCAATCATAATCAAAACCCGCTGATAAATTTAGTTGGGTTTGATTAAGTGGATAAGTTTCTGATTATTTAGTCGCTATTTGTTTATGTACAATCTTCATTTTATTTGTTAAAGTTGATAATTCTTATAAAATCAGGTGCGATATGACTAGGGAAGATTTCGAACAATTGGTCGAGGAGGCGCTGGCGCTGATTCCGCAGGAGTTTTTGGATAAGCTCGATAACGTGGCCCTCGTCATTGAGGATCGCGCGGATAAGGACCAGCGCCGGCAGGCTCGCCTATCCGGCAACCAAGTCCTGTTCGGGCTGTATGAAGGCGTGCCCTTGATCCAGCGAGGCGCCGGTTATGGCAGCGTACTGCCGGATAAGATCACGATTTTTCAAAAAGCCATCGAGGCCAACTGCGCCACCAGGGAAGAAGTCCGCTTGATGGTCCGTGATACTGTCTGGCACGAGATCGCTCATCACTTCGGCAGTGACGAGCATGGTGCAAGACAGGCCGCTAAACGAACGAATAAATAGGATTTATGAATAATGACTTTTGGCAACAATTGAAAGCAAGGAATAGCTCCGCCTCCGCCCAAGGCGGACAAGTAATACTGGCCTTGGCGCCGATGGCCGGTGTGACCGACGCGCCGTTCCGGCAGATGTGCCGCAAGTTCGGCGCCGATGTCGTCTACTCGGAGATGGCCAGTGCCACGGCCCTGAACTATCAGCCGCAAAAAACCTTGGACCTGGTCAGGTTCGAAGAGGCCGAGCGGCCTTATGTCGTCCAACTGTTCGGCGCCAATCCGGAGCATTTCGTCAAAGCGTCTAAAATCATCACCGAAGAAGTGAGGCCTGACGGTATTGATATCAACTTCGGCTGTCCCGTGCCCAAGGTGCAGAAACAGGGAGCCGGGGCCATCCTGATGGGCAATCCGAAGCTCGCGCGCGAAGTCGTGGAGGCGACGCTTGCGAGCACTGACCTGCCGGTCTCGATCAAGATCCGGGCGCGCATGGAGAAGGGCGAAGGCGATGCCAAGCGTCGCGTCGACGCCCTGGAATTCTTGCAAGCGATGCAGGGCCTCGAGCTGGCAGCAGTGATGATCCATGGACGCTCCATGGCGCAAGGTCACTCCGGTGCAGTTGATTTTGAAATCATCAAGGAAGCTCGCCGCTATGTGCCGGGCATCTTGTTGGCCAATGGCGGCGTGACCGATGCGGCCACTGCCAAAGAGCTGTTGGAAGAGACTGGGGCCGACGGCCTGGGCATCGCTCGCGGGGCGATGGGCAAGCCTTGGCTTTTTGAGGAGATAAGGGAAAACAAGAACGTCTCCAAAAGCAAGCGCGAGATATTCGATATCGCCCTGGAGCACGCGCGCTTGGCTGACCGGATTCTGGGCAAGCAGGGAATCGTCGAATTAAGGAAACACCTTTGCTGGTATGTGGCCGGATTCCCTGGGGCCGGCGAGTTGCGGCGCGAACTGGTCAAGGTGGAATCTCTTGCAGATATAGAAAAGATACTGAGATAAATAAAAAATGAGCCCGTCTCTTGGAAGAGACGGGCTTTTTTGGGTTAAGGTGCGGGTAGCGGTTCAGTAGATGCCGACTGCCATGCCATCGGTTCCCAGGAAGGGAACGGTCTGGTTGGTTTCGGTAACGACTGAGGCGCCGGTGACTTGGTAGTTGAACATCTCCATGGTCGGGTAGTCGGGCGAAACGTCGCCCTGCAGGTTGATCGAGATCATCGCTCCGGCCGGAATGTGGATGTCGGTCGTGAAGGTCACGATGGCCACGCCGTATTCGTCGACGGTAATGCTCGCAACGGGGAAATGCGTGCTCGATCCCAGGAGCTGCGGCAGGTCGGCGCGGACCAGGTAGAGGTTCGACAGGTAGTTGCAGTCCCAGAGGCGGAAGGTCAGGGTTTTGATGGCGGCGGTTTCGGTGGTGGTGTTGGCAAGGTTGATCCTGGCCAGGGTGGTGTTGTTGTTGCCGCGGGTCGGGGTAGCGACAGGAACGGCATTTACGGCTTTGACAAAGCCGGCATTGTCATCCTCGAAGATGACGTCGATCTTGATCGTTCCAGGAGCCGGCCAGTCGTAGTTGACGAAACCGTTGGCATTCGCCTCGTCGATCGCCTTGATCAGGTCGAAGGTGAAGACCGCTTTGTGGGTCTGGCCGGTGTCATCGGTCAGGATGATCTTGGCTTCGTTGACCATGGGCGAGGTGGGGTAGACTGTTCCGAAGTCGAAGCGGTTGGCTGCGGCGTTGTAGCGGCCGCCAGTGCCTACGGAAAATCCGGTGCCGTTCGCCTCCTCGATGGAGATGCTGTAACCCATCTCGGTCTCGGTGTAGGAGCCAGTAGGGCGGTTGATCCGGCCTTCGAGGTAGACGAAGGTGCTCTTCTGCGCGACGAGGGTCGCATGGGTGGACATGCCTGAGGTGACTTCGACCTGGGTGGTGGCGCGGTAGATGACGGCGCCGGACTGGGTCATGAAGTTGGCCTCGAGCATGTAGTTGCCGGGGTCGGCGATCAGCTTGCCGGAGAGACGTCCCTGGCAGACCATGATCGTCTGCATCTGGCCGTAGCTCTTTCCGTCATTGAACCAGAACTCCACGTGATGGATCCGCTTGCGCAGTTCCATTTCCTGATTGGAGATGCCTCCGCCTCCGCCGCCTCCGCCTGCGACCGTCTTGGCCACTTTGAGGGTGGCCGTCTGGTTGTCGACGGGGAAAAGCTGCGTGTCGATTGACACAGCACCTTTGCCTGCGGGGAGCGAGGTGTCCGAAGTCTGGTGGTTAGCGGTGCTAGCACCGCAGCCTGCAAGAGCCCAGCCCAATGCCATTAAAAACAATGCAACGAATGTTCTTCTCATCTTCTATTCCTCCTCTAGGGTATGTGCAGCCTAAAAAAAGCTGCTGGTTGATGTCAAACAGCGAATGAGCAACGATTATTTACAATAGCATATTTTTAGTAATTTGTCAATGGTTTTAGGGTAATTTAACCCAATATTAAACAAAAAAACCTTTTTAGCAAAGGTTTTTTTAGGAAGAGTAAAAGTTTCAGTTTAGAGCCACTTCTTGCGGCGGAAGATGAGGAGAATCGTGGAGGCGACCACGAACATGATCGATAATATCAGCCAGAAGCCGCTGGGGTGGTCGACGAAGGGCATGCCTTCGGAGCGCATGCTGAAGATGGCGGCGATGAGCGTCAGATAAAAACTGATGATCGAGAAAATGGTCAGCGTCTTCATCGTATCATTCAGATGCGAGTTCAGGAGCGATTCGTTGGTGCTGTTGAGGATCTGCACGATCTCCTTCTGGTTTTCCAATATTTCCCAGATAGAGATGGAGTGATCGATCAGCTTCTTGTAGTAACCCTTGAGCTGTTCCGTCGGCACCAGCTTGCTTTTTAGGTCCATGAATTTGGAGAGGATCTTCTTGTGGCTATGCATGATCTTGTGGAAGTTGATGATATTCTGACGCAGGATCAATATCTGGGAAACGGCCTTGCGCTGTTCCTGGGCGAAGATATGTTCCTCGACTTTATTGATGGCCAGGCTGTTCTTATCGAGTAAGGGGAAGCAGGAATGCATCAGTTTTTCCAGGAGCTCGTACAAAAGGATAGTGGCTGACTCGAGTTTGTAGGTCAGAAGAGAATCGCCGTCTTTTTTGCAGAGGCTGAAGAAATCGTTCAGGGCTTGCAGGTTGCCGTTGTGCAGGGTGATGATATAGCCGTGCAGCACGAAAAAGTCGACTTCGGTGGCGACGATGGTCTCGTTCAAGTAGATCGGGAAATGCATGATGGCGAAGATGTAGTTTTCGCCGCGCTGGACCGAAGGCCTTTGGGCGAAGACGTTGCTCGACGAAGCGTGCAAGTGCGCCAATTGGAAATTGAACCGCTTGCGCAGATACTCGATCTCGCGCTTGCCGGCGTTAGTCACATTGATCCAGGTGATCTTCTTGTTGGCTGTGCGCGGATTATCGACTTCCACGATCTGGATGTTGCGGCTCGTCTTGTCCTCCTTGATATCTTTGGGCATCAGTTTTATTTTGCCATCCGGCCTGGCGGCAGGATGAAAGTTATTATCTATATTATGGCACAGTTTGACAATTGATGCAAAATCGGGTAGGGTAAATAATCGTAAATCAGTCCTTTTTTAACCGTTAACATAAAAAATCCGTGCAAGGAGGTAGCTATGGCCAATTTAGCCATCAAGGTCGGTTCGAATCTGCTGGTGGATGCCAGCTCGGGCCGGGAAGAGGTGAATTTCAGCTTTATCCATGATCTCACTAGGCAGATCGCGGAGTTGCGCCAGCAAGGCCACCGCGTTTTACTGGTGACGTCCGGCGCTGTTGCCAGCGATTCGGAAGATCGCCGCTCGAAGAACCTGCGGGCATCGGTCGGCCAGTTGCGCCTGATGTCCGTGTATTCCCATTGCTTTCGCGAGCATGGCGTCAAGGACGTCGGACAGATCCTGGTGACTGACCACGATTTCCGCCACCCGGAAATTTTTTCCGCTACGGTCTTCGAAGCCTTTGACGAAGGTGTCCAGCTGGTCATCAATGCGAATGACCCCGTCAACAACCAGGAGCTCAAGAACATGGAGAAGTGCGAGGACAACGACCGTCTGACCGCGACTGCGGCCTCGACCCTCAAGTTGGATTTCGTCCTCTTCGGCATCGACCGGCCTGGCTTGATGAAAAGCGAGCACGAGGTTGTCAGGCGGGTGACGCTTTCGGAGCGCGAAACGGTGCTCGGGTACGCTAATGGCGGCAGCCAATACGGCCACGGTGCCGAAGGTATGCGGACCAAGCTGGAGCAGATTTTCAAGCTGGTCCATTCGAATATCAACGCCATGCTTCTGCCGGCCCACGAAAAGGACGCTTTTTTGCAAGCGACCGCCCAGATGCTCGGCAAACCAGTGCCGGAACTGGGTACGATTTTCTTGCCCCATTGATTTTTATGCCAGCCCCGAACCAGTTCGGGGCGTTTTTTTTGGAGCAAATATTATTTTGTGTTATAATATCGGTAACTTAAAGAACCTAGCCGATTACTCTATGGACATCCGTCCAGCCAATGTTTTGCGTCCAGAACAGCCGCTCCAACCCGAGCGGCCTTCAGGTTTTTCTCCGGAGAAACCGGTCACGGTCGAGCAGCGGCCAGAGGCGCCGAAGCCGGCCGAACGGGTCGGCGAAGGAGATTTCCCGCTGCCAGCTGTCACGCCGCAGACCGATGACCTGATAATCTCGCCCGCCTCGCCGGAAGTGCAACAGATAGAGAGGATTATGGAAGACGGCTTGGCTGAGCTTTATGCCCAGATGCCGCCAGACAAGCAGCGCGAGTTCCGCCGGGTCGGTGAGCAGACCGCCCGCCAAATCAATCAGCTGCTCATGGCTACCAAAATCCAGGTCACCAAGATTATTAGCCTGATCAAGGACTGGCTCAAGATCCTGCCTGGCATCAACCGATTCTTTATCGAACAGGAAGCTAAAATAAAAACTGACGAACTCTTGAAGATGCGTCAGCCCAAGCCATGAACTACGGACTCGAACAACCTGTGAGCCAGCCGCTCGACCCGACCGCTTTCGTCGATCTGGCCCTGGTCTATACTTTCGGCGCCTTGGTCGCCTTGTTCGTGGTGCTGGCGATCATCAAGAAGCTTATCACCCATTACGCCAAGAGCAGCCACTACTTCGACCATGTCATCTATCTGGTGCGCCTGTCCAAGGAAAAGCCGACCGACAAGGACAATAATTTGACGGTGCAGCAGCTGCGCGAGGAAATCGCCCGGGGTGAGACCCTGTTTTCCTCAATCGGCGGCCTGCGGGCTGAGCGCGGCGTCCTGCCGTGGCTCTTTGGCCGACGCGATCATTTTTCCTTCGAGATTGTCGCCAGCAAGAAAGTAATAGCGTTCTACTTGGTGGCGCCGCGGCCGATGGCCCGCTACCTCGAGCAGCAGGTCCAGGCCCATTACCCGGAAGCGGTGGTCGAAGAGGCGCGCGATTATAATATCTTCACGCCGCAGAGCGTCGTCGATTTCGGCTGGCTCAAGACGCGCCGCAGCTTCATCTTCCCGATCCGGACTTACAACAAGATGGAGACCGACCCGCTGAACTCGATCATCAACGTCCTGTCGAAACTGGGCGAGAATGAATCGTTAGTCATCCAATATATCGTGCGCAGCGCCAAAGGCGCTTGGCACGGCAAAGCCAGCCGCGTCTTCTCCAAAGTCCGGCAAGGCAAGCCGCTGCACGAGGCTTTGAATACTTCGCCCTGGGCCGAGTTCTTCAGCTATTTCAAAGGCACGAGTCCGGAGGATAAACAGAAGCAGC
Source organism: Candidatus Falkowbacteria bacterium (assembly GCA_013336275.1). Lineage (NCBI taxonomy): Bacteria > Candidatus Falkowiibacteriota > Candidatus Falkowiibacteriota bacterium. The sequence continues at coordinate 74,792 of JAAXUA010000004.1, read as the reverse complement.
AACAGCAGCAGACGATGCAGCGGACCAATGCCATGGACGAGGCGATCCTTAAGAATCTGGAAGAGAAGAACGCCAAGGCCGGTTTGGACGTCAATCTGCGCATCATCGTCAGCACCGGCAGCCTCCAGCAGTCGCGCGGCTATCTGGCCAACATCATCGGCGCCTTCGCCCAGTACAATCTTTACGAATATGGCAATTCTTTCAACAACAAGATCAACTCTTTCGTTAAAAGCTGGAAGCACAAGAAATTCATGAAGGATTATATCTATCGCCGCTTCGACGATAAGCTGAGCTTCCTTCTGAATACCGAAGAACTGTCCAGCCTGTTCCACCTGCCGCTCAGGTGGACCGAGACGCCGAACATCCTGTGGCTGACGGCTAAGCACGCCCCGGCCCCGACCGAAATCCCCAACGAAGGCATCGTCCTGGGACGCAATATCTATCGTGGCGTGGTGCGCGACGTGCGCATCAAGCGCGAAGACCGCCGCCGCCATACCTATATCGTCGGTAAGTCCGGCGTCGGTAAGTCCGTCCTCTTGGCCTCGATGGCTATCCAGGACATCTTGAACGGAGAAGGCGTCGGGGTGATCGATCCGCACGGTGACCTGATCGACGATATCTTGAAGCGTATCCCGCCGGAGCGGGCCGAGGACGTGATCCTGTTCTCGCCGGCCGACATCGAGCGCCCGCTGGCTTTGAATCTGATGGAGTTCGATCCGCGCTATCCCGAGCAGAAGTCGTTCGTCATTAATGAGATGATTAAGATTTTCGATAAGCTGTACGACCTCAAATCCACCGGCGGCCCGATCTTCGAGCAGTATATGCGCAACGCCATGCTCCTGGTCATGTCTGACCCGGAAAGCGGCTCGACCCTAATGGAGATTCCCAAGGTCTTGGCCGACGCCGAGTTCCGCCGGATGAAACTCTCCCGCTGTTCCGATCCGACGGTCGTCGATTTTTGGCGCAAAGAGGCGGAGAAAGCCGGGGGCGATGCGGCTTTGGCCAACGTCGTGCCGTATATCACCTCGAAACTGACTTCCTTCATTTCCAACGATATGATGAGGCCGATCATCGGCCAACAGAAGAGCTCGTTCAATTTGCGCGACCTGATGGATCGGCAGAAGATCCTCTTGGTCAGCCTGCCCAAGGGTCAGGTCGGCGAGCTCAATGCCTACCTCTTGGGTATGATCCTGGTCGGCAAGATCCTGGTCGCCGCTTTGTCCCGCACCGACATGCCCAAAGAGCAGCGCAAGGATTTCTATCTCTATATCGACGAGTTTCAGAATTTCACCACCGATTCGATCTGTTCCATCCTGTCCGAAGCTCGCAAATACAATCTCAACCTGGTCATGGCTCACCAGTATCTGGGACAACTGGTCAAAGGCCAGGACTCTTCGATCAAGGACGCGGTTTTCGGCAACGTCGGCACCTGGGTCTCTTTCAAGATCGGTTCCGAAGATGCCGAGGAATTGTCCAAGGAGTTCGCGCCGGTTTTCAACCAATACGACCTCATCAATGTCGAGAAGTTCTCGGCCTACATCAAGCTGCTGATAGACAATTCCGCCTCACGGGCTTTCTCGATGGCTACGCCCTGGCCCTTGCCCGGAATCAAACGCGACGAGCTGGCGATGAGGATCAAGAGCCTATCGCGCCTGAAATACGGCCAGGATCGCAATATCATCGAAGAAGAGATTAGGCGGCGGGTAAATATCTGACCATCCCTTTGCCCGGAAACGCAAAATTTGTTATAATACAGCTATCAAAGCTAAATCGAAAAAAATATGAAAAGAAGCAAAAAGGTCATCGTTTTGGCCGATGATGACAAATGGCTGGTAGACCTTTACGGCGAAAAACTGCGCCTCGAGGGTTACGAGGTCCATACCGCCCATAACGGCAAGGATGGTTTCGATTTGGTTTTGGAAAATATGCCCGACCTGGTCTTGTCTGATGTGGTTATGGCCGGAGGGGACGGCTTCTATCTTTTGAAGAAGATCAAAAGCAACCCGGAAACCATGCATGTCCCGGTCATCAGCCTGACCAACCTTTCCAATGAACAGGACAAAAAAGCGCTTTTCGATATCGGCACCGCTGATTATCTGGTCAAAGCCGACTTTACGCCGACCCAGGTCGTCGATCGCATCAGCAAGATACTTGAACGAGAGATTGCCCGGAAAGCCAAAGCCGGGGTCACTCTGGTCAAGAAAACCAAGATAGCGGCTAAAGTCTAGCCGCTTTCGTGATTTTGGGGTCCCGGGCGATGTTTACAAAAAAAATAAAATTCGCTAACATAACAAAACCTAAAAATAAAAGCAAAAACTATGGACATGCAGAATGCTGAAGACCAAGAAATCTTGGATGTCACTGAAGAACTTTCACAAATGGATACTGACGAGCCAGCTCCGGCCGAAGACAGCCAGCTGACCCTGAATCAGAACAAAGTCGACATCATCCGCAAGCTCCTTTCCAATATCAAGGAATCGAGCGAGCAACTTCTGAAGCTTCTGGACAACGGTTCCGTTTCGACTGAACAACTGGACCTTCTGGCTACAAGCATCCGAGCCACCAGCCAAGAAGCAGAGGATGGCAATGTGATCGAAGGCGTCTTCGATGGCGTCAACATGATCGGTCCGGACGGGCACGAGTATCATGTCTCGGCCAACTATGCCTCAAAATCAAAGTTGGTCGAAGGCGACCGGCTGAAGCTGGTCATCACCAAGAACGGTACGTTCCTCTACAAGCAGATCGGTCCGATCGAACGGACGCGCCTGGTCGGCCAGTTGCGCCGGTCAGGGGAGAACGACTTCCTGGCCATCGTCGACGGCAAGACCTGGCGGCTGCTCAATGCCAGCATCACTTACTTCAAGGGCGATGACGGCGACGAGGTGGTCATCCTGGTACCCAAAGACGGCGAATCCCGCTGGGCGGCCGTAGAGAATATCATCAAAAAATAGCTTGACTAATATTAGCAAAAGAGCCTCGATAAAGGCTCTTTTTGCTTGGTCAGCTTGATTTGTGGCGGTATTACCGTTAAAATACCGGTATATCGCGAATGCGCCATGGGCGCTGTTTTTATGGCCAAGGGGCATCGATTCCCGACCATACGAAAAGCCTCTGGCTTTTTTATTAATCCGAGACATTTATTTTTTTGATAAAATATGGCAACGCTATACCGCAAGTACCGGCCGCAGAATTTTGCCGAGGTAGTAGGACAGAACCATATCAAGGTCATCATGCAGCATGAGCTGGTGGCCGATAAGCTGGCGCATGCCTATCTTTTTTGCGGCCCGCGCGCCGTCGGCAAGACGACGCTAGCCCGCGTACTGGCCAAGGCAGCCAACTGCTTGAACCGCAAGCCGGAACAATACGAACCGTGCGGCGTCTGCGACGCTTGCGTCGAGATCAGCGCCGGACGGAGTTTCGACGTGATCGAGATCGATGCTGCCAGCCATACCGGCGTCGACAACGTCCGCGAGAACATTATTGCCAGTGCGCGCGTCGCGCCGTCGAGGTTCAAACGTAAAGTCTTCATCATCGACGAAGTCCATATGCTTTCGACGGCTGCGTTCAACGCGCTTCTGAAAACCTTGGAAGAACCGCCAGAATTCGTCCTGTTCGTCCTTTGCACGACCGAAGTCCACAAGGTGCCGGCCACCATCATCTCCCGTTGCCAGCGCTTCGATTTCAAGCGGATCAGCTTGAGTGAAGTCGTGCGCAAACTGACCCACATCGTGAATCAGGAAGATATCAAGGTTGAGAAGAACATTCTGGAATCGATCGCCCGACATGCCGACGGCCATATGCGCGATGCCGAGAGCCTCTTGGGCCAGCTGGTCAATCTGGGCGGCAAGGAAATTTCACAGGCCGATGCCGACCTGGTCATCCCGAGGAGCGACCTCGGTGAAGTAGCTAGCCTGATCGAGATACTGTCCAACAAGGACGCCGCCTCCGGTATCCGTTTGGTCAACAAGCTGTTAGATGAAGGCGTCGATATCAAGGTCTTCATGGTCGATGTCATCGAGATGCTGCGCAAGCTGATGCTCATGAAAATCAATCCGGCCTTATCCGACTGGCTCGGCCTGGAATTGGGCGAGGCTCTGGAGATGCGCCTGAGTCAGATCAGCAAAGGCTTGACGCAAGAACAATTACTGGCTTTCCTGGAACATAGCATCAAGGCGGCTTCAGAACTCAAATCAAGCTTCATCGTCCAATTACCGCTCGAGCTGATGATCGCCCGCATCTGTACCGCCCCAGCCCAGCCGGCAGCCATCGCCATTCCGTCCGTTGGCGGCTCCGCTTCGGCGGCCAAGGCCGCGCCGGCGCCTGAAGTCCAAGCGCCTAAGAGCGAGGTGATCAGTTCCGGAAATCTCGATTACGAGCTTATCCTGTCTAAATGGAACGAGTTCCTGGTCCGCATCAAGACTTACAATCATTCATTATCTTTCATCCTGAAAGTCTGCCAGCCGAAGAGTCTCAACGGCAACGAGCTGTGCCTGGCTTTCAAATACAAATTCCACAAGGATCGCATCATGGATCCGAGTATCAAGTCGCTTTTGGAGCGGGTGCTACACGAGACTTATTCGACTAGCCTGACGATCGAAGCGGTCATCGATGAGCAGCTAGAAGTTACGGCGGGTGAGGGCGCACCCAGAGCTGATGCTCCAAGTCCCGCTCCGGCAGCCGAGGCTCCGGCCAAACCGGAAAACGACAAGATGATCGATAATTTATTAAAGGCATTCGGCGGCAAGGTCGTCGGCTAAAGATAAGATATGGCAAAAAAAGAGGAGGCAACAACCAAGATTAGTGCTCGCAGGCGGCCGAAGGTCGCTTTGGCTTTGGGCGGCGGCGGCGCTCGCGGCCTGGCCCATGTCGGCGTCTTGAGGACGCTCGAGGCCGCAGGCATCACCATCGATGCCATCGTCGCCACCAGCATGGGCGCCATCGTCGGCGCCTGCCATCTGCTGGGCCGGCTCGACCACTTCGAGACCGAGGCCCGTGGCTTTAACAAGCGCAAGGCCATCAAGGAAATAGTCGATCTGGCTGTTCCTAAGTATTCGCTACTCAAGGGTAAGAAAGCCCATCGCTATATCGAGAAACTGGTCGGTCGCAACGATTTCAACCACCTTTCGGCTCCTTTATGGATCATAGCCACCAACCTGGCTGACGGCCAACCGGTCATTATCAACAAGGGCAACTTGGCTAACGCTATCCAGGCGAGTATTGCCGTACCAGGGGTCTTCCCGCCGGTCAAATTGGGAGATGATTATCTGGTCGATGGCGGAGTGGCCAGCCCGACGCCGATTGCCGAGGCTTTGGCCTGGGGCGCTGATATCGTTATTGCCGTGGACTTGGTTTTGAAGCGGGGAAGCAAGCTGAAAGAGAAGCCGGATTTGATATTTACCATGATGCAATCATACGAAACCATCCGCAACAAGTCGGTTTGGGATGGTCAGACGGAACACCAGAAGGTGGTAACGATCAGACCCGACCTCAACGGCAACGGCCTGGTTTCCAGCTTCAAATTCTTCAAGGTTGATAATTTCATCAGCGCCGGAGCCAAAGCGGCCATTGCAGCTTTGCCAGAGATAAGGGAAGCGATTGACAATTTCTAGTAATTCGGTTACAATAGCAAACAAGGCTTAACCGCCTTTTTGTATTGAAAAAATGCATATATTCGGGGATCGTCTAATGGTAGGACAGCGGGTTCTGGTCCCGTCAATTGGGGTTCGAGTCCCTATCCCCGAGCAAAATGAAATCAGTCCCTTCTGGGGCTGATTTTGTTTTGTTTGTGGATAGGGCCGAAAGAAAACTAATGCGTGAGGCGTGGGGCTTCCGCCCCGGTGAGAGTCCCTATCCCCGAGCCAATAATAAAAAGGAGCACTTCGTCAGAAGTGCTCCTTTTTATTATTGATTTTGGAATGGGACTCGAACCTGCCTACCGGCAGGCAGGCGGGCAGCAGTGAGCAAGATGTTGCTCACCAGAGCAACATCGCAGTCGAGCGCCGCAGAAGTGATGGGAATCACTTCTGCGCTGCCCAGGGCAACGAACCAGCCCGCGACGGCGGACTGGTGAGGCGTGAGCTCCTGTCCTAATGGGGCATGATGGACAAAATAATAGTAATGTGTTATGGTATAAAATCAAATTTTCCTTAAACTAAGCTAGTTGTAAAAAATAACTATCACAAAGGAGATTGAGTCATGGTCATTAAAAATTGCAGTTCGATTGTTGTCGCAGTAGTGACGGTCGTGATTGGAGAAATTACCAAAGATGAAGGCCGTGAGTACATGGTCAAGGAGCAGGGTGGTAAGTTTTTCTTTACCACAAGCAAAAAAGCGGCTGCCCAATTGCAGGTTGGCGAGCAGGTCACCTTGATCTGCGAGCCTGTCCCAAGCTTCGACTACACGAAGCAGGTTTTCTTCCTAGCTAGGAAGAACGGTGCGAGGACCGAGGTGCTCGTGGGCAGCGGTACGGATTGGTACGATGTTTACTTGAAGTCGTTTACCGGGTAGGCGCAGATGAATACCGGATTTTTATCCCGACCTTAGTGGAGGATTTATGGAGATCAAATCAAAATTGCCTTACCCGGCTGGCGCCTTGACCAACTTCGCCGCCTACTTCTTCTACTTGGATGGCGTCTTGTGCGCTTCGATGGAAGGTTTTCTGCAGTCTTTGCTGACTGACGACCTGGCACTGCAGGAGTCGGTGTGCAAGCTGGTCGGCATCGAGGCTAAGCGATTCGGACTTGAGCGAATTGAGACCTGGAAGCAGGGCAAGCACGAATTGAACTGGCGCGGCAAAACATATGATCGCCACGGCCAGGAATATCAGGAATTGCTCGACAGGGCCTATGCCGCTCTATTTATTCAGAATGAAAGTTACCGGAAGGCCCTCTGGGATACGGGAACTGAAGTCCTGACTCACTCGATAGGCGTAGCTGATCCGAACGAAGACATCCTGACTGAGGAAGAATTCTGCTTCAGGCTGATGCAGCTGAGATGCAGCATTATTTTTCTTTATCAATGCGGCTGTTCATGCCACGACAAAGATTCAGGGATGATGCATTTCGCTCCTTGCTGCTACATCTGCGAGGCGTGCGGAAACCGCATCAAGTCGGAAATGGCGCAGGAACATGAGAGGGTGTGCCACGGAAAGGCTTGAAGTGGCGCATGACAGGATATGAAATCATAACAACCACCGCGAAATCAGCGTTTGTCTCTGAGCTGATCAATGGCAGTCCAACCCTGAACGATAAGGAGAATACGAGATGCAGAAACCGACAACCATGGGTGAAGCGAGAGAGCAGGGACTTGAAGGCTACGAAGCGATTCCCGGGTACCTGCTGATACTGAAACACGGCCTGATGGGCACTTTTCCGGCCTTGGTCAGCGAAGGGCTCGAGCTGTTCATCTGCACCGATCTGGAGGTCTTGAAGAAAGTCTGGGAACTGTTGCCCAAGCGGCAGGCCAAGCTGCTCGAGCTGAATCTGCTTGCGAACCTGTCTGAGAAGATCGCCTTTAACGCCGAAATCGGCGACGAAGGCCGGGCGATCAGGATTCTGGCCGAAGAAGATTTCGAGGCCTTGTCCCGGCAACCGGATGCGTTCATGTGGTCCCCCGGACTGCTGTCGCTGACCGGCGAGGGCGTGGTGCCGTCTCCTTTTAATTGAAACCAATCAACCCACTGACGGGGAACCCGCTTCGGTGGGTTTTTTTCAAATAAAAAAACTCCCGGGCATTTGCCCGGGAGTTTTATATGAGTCGAGGTTAAGCGAGCTTAACGTTGACTGCGTTCATACCTTTCGGCGATTCCGCTGATTCGAAAGTGACCTGGTCACCCTCGTTGATCTGGTCAAAGCTGACGCCGACCAGGGAATTGCTGTGGAAGAACAGGTCCTTGCTTTCGCCATCGATGGCGATGAAGCCGAAACCTTTGTCAGTCTTCTTTTTGATAACTCCGTTCATGATGTGATATCATTACTTTGTAAAATGGTAAATCAAACATTTTTAAAGCTCGACGAATTCTCTTTTTTAAAATATTTTTTTCACTTAGATATATTGTAGCACAATATGAAAAAAATGTCAAGCATATTTTTTACCGGGTTGATTTAATACGCTTAACACGGTAATATTAGTATTATTAATAAATATACGAATATGGCAAAAAGAAGCACCGGAGTGGGCAGTAAAAAGACCGGCAGTCCGCACAAGACCGCCAAGCGCCTGGAAGTAAAGCGAGTCATGCTTGAAGAAAAGGCTGCAAAAAGGAAAAAGCGCTAATCGATACTCTGATAGCACCAAAGACGCACCCGGAAGGGCGCGTCTTTTTATTGTCTCGGTTACTTCTTGTATTCAGCGGTCGGTTGCATTAGGCCGAAGCGGTTGCCTTCGGTGTCCTTGGCTCCGGCAAACCAGCCGATACCCGGCATCTCGGACTTTTCCTTGGTGATGCTGCCGCCAGCCCGCTTGACGTCAGCGACTGCCTTATCCAAGTCGTCGACTTCGACGGTGCAGTCGTAAAGATAGAATCTGTCTGGGCCGTCCTTGGGCCGCTCATACAGCCCGCCGTTGATACCGCGTTCGCCTTCCTTACCTGTCATGAGACCCCAGTAATCCATCCCGCCATCTTCCTTCTTCATCCATTGTTCTATTTTCCAACCCAGAGCCTCTTCATAGAATTTCTTGGCCCGCTCGATGTCGTCGGCTTGGACTTCGAAATGCGTTACTCTGTTCATATGTTTAGTTTAGTGGTTTAAGTTTGATTTTTTAAGCTTGCCTGCCAGGCTGACGACGGAGTCGATGACTAGCCTGGCATTCTTGGCGTGATTATCTTCGTTCTTCAGGTGGCCGTCATCATCGAAAGCGGACCAGATGAAGGGAATCAGGACTTGGTCGCGGACGCTGTACATCCGCAGTTCAGCGGCTACCAGCCGCTGCTGCTCGACTGACCGGGAGCCGCCAGCCGCTCCGCCATAACCGACGAAGCCGATAGCTTTTTCATTCCACTCCTTGTAGCCGTAGTCATAGGCGTTCTTCAGTGCCGCCGGGTAGCCATGATTATATTCCGGAGTGACGACGATGAAGCCGTCACCGTCATCGATCTTTTCGAGCCAGCGCCTGGCTGTCGGATCTGGGTGCGGACCTTGGCGCGCACTTGGAGGCACGGCATCAGAGAACATCGGCAGTGGGTAGTCTCGCAGGTCCAGCAACTCGAAATCAGCCTGGCTATCTTGCCGGACGATGTCCATGAGCCAGTCGGCGACCTTGGCACCCGCCCGTTCTTCGCGGATGCTGGCCAGTATTATCTTTATTTTAGGCTTGTCCATAGGGTTGTTTTAATTCTTAATGTCAGAATAGTCCCGCCTCATTAAAATGGCATTAAGGCCTAGCCGGACTTGAAAAATATGGATAATCATGTTATTTTGGTGAATCGTTGTTCGTTGTCAAATTCGATGGAGGGAGGGAGATATGATTGATATCCGAGGCGACATGAAAGGTGTGGCAGGCGATTTGTCCAATTTCAGGGCATACGCCTTCCTGTTCGATGGCGTGGAATGCGGCTGCATGGAAGCGCTATTGCAGGCTTTCAAGTTCGAGAACCCTGAAACTCAGGTGCTCATCTGCCAGTTCAAGGGCAGGGTAGCCAAAATGATCGGGACCGAAAGGAACCCGGTCTGGCAATCCGCTCAGACTTTGTGGTGGAAAGGCAAGGAGTATCCGAGAAGTTCTGCCGCATATCAGGAGCTGTTGGATCGCGCTTTTGCGGCGCTGTCCCAAAATACCGATTTTGTCCGCGCCTTGCTGGCGACCGGCAATGAGGTCCTAAGGCACAGCATCGGCGAAGCCGATCCGGCCAAGACCGTGCTGACGGAAGAGGAATTCTGTTCCCGGCTGATGAAAATCAGGGAGCGTCTCAACGAAAAACTGGTATTGTCGATCGAGGAGATGAATGAGGCTGCCAGGCTGGTGGAGATCGACGGCATCGAGGCCTACGCGACCGTGTCGAAGGTTTACGGCGAAGAAACCGCCATGCTGCTGATCGTCGCCCACCTCAGGCGGGCGCATGGGTCGATGGACGGCTTTCCGCCCGATCCCCCTGTCAAAGAAATCGTCGATACCGTAAGAAGCTTGCAGTTCTGATTGAGGAATAACCAAAAGGAGGTTGCTTGTGGCAAAATTCACGGCAGAACGGAAAATCGAGCGGCGAGTGATGGAGTTCAATGAACTTCCGCCAGAAAGGCGTATCAGACGGTTGAAACTTCTGCGCGAGCTGCTCAGGATGGATGCGGTCAAGATCGTCGTTATCTACGGACGTGCCTGCTACTATCCGTCACGCAAGAAGCTGGAGGCGGAACCGAGCAGGCACGTAAACGCCCGCCCGCGGTACTTGGAGGTTTTCACCTCGACCGGAAAAACGAAGATCGGCTTCGTGTCGATCAACGAACCGGCCGAAGACGGAACCCTCGAGCACGAGCGGATTCAGCTCGCCGACATCGCCCTCGGATGCGACCAGCTGCTCGAGGGAATCGAAAAGGATCATTTCCTGCTCAAGGTCACCGTCACTCCGAAAGAGTAAGGAGAAGCGAATCGTTTTTAGGCGCTCCCAGCATATCACTGGGGGCGCCTTTTCTTAACCTTAAATTAATCTCGACGCGGAATGATGAAATATAGATATAAATAAAGAGAGGGGGTGGTAAATATGATGTCGCTAAAATGCCAGGACATGGGCATGGATTGCCATTTCGTCGCCCACGGCCAGACTAAAGACGAGGTCAAAAAAGAGATGATGGATCACGCCCAGATGGCGCATCCGGAAGTTCTTGGCGGTTCGGAGGAAGATATGAAGGCAATGGAGCAGAAGATGGATGAGATGATTAAATAGGACGGGAAATCAGCCCAGGCCGCAGTGCAAGGCGCTTGAACGAGCGCCTTTGCGTTGAGGAGGCCTTTTCTGGACTTGCTGACGGTAAAAAGGTACAATTAAGGCTATGAAACAGGCAACCTTGTGCTTATTGTTCCGCCAGGACGAAATATTGCTGGCTATGAAAAAGCGGGGTTTCGGGGCGGGAAAATGGAACGGCCCAGGGGGCAAGGTCGAACCGGGAGAAGCGCCGGAAGTGACGGCCATCCGAGAATTGGAAGAGGAGGTCGGGCTCAAGGCCAGGCCGGAGGATCTGACTAAGGTGGCATCTAGCATTTTCCGTTTCAAGGGACGTCCGGAATGGGATCAGGAAGTGCATATCTATGCATTGCGTTCTTGGACCGGAACGCCGGGAGAGACCGAGGAGATGCGTCCCCAGTGGTTCAAGCTTGAGGACATCCCGTATGCCCAGATGTGGGCAGACGACATCCACTGGCTGCCGCCAGTACTTGAGGGCAAAAGGATCCGCGGAGAATTCCATTTCGACTACGAAGGAAATAATATCGAATCATATAAGATCGAAGAACTAAACTGAATGTACATATTTTTTGACACCGAGACGACTGGCTTGCCCAAGAATTGGAAAGCGCCGATCACCGACTCTGACAATTGGCCGCGCATGGTCCAGCTGGCCTGGCAGCATTACGACGAGCAAGGCAACCTTTTGAATAGCCATAACTATCTTATCCGGCCGAGCGGATTCACCATTCCTGAGGCGGCATTCAAGATCCACGGCATCTCGACCGAGCGGGCCTGGAACGAGGGTCGCGAGCTCGAGCAGGCGTTGATCGACTTCAGTCGCGCCACCGCCGAGGCCAGATTTCTGGTGGCGCACAACATCGCCTTCGACCTGAAGATCGTCGGCGCCGAATTGCTCCGTCTCGGCTTGCCGACCTCGCCGCTCGATATGGCGCAGCTTGATACGATGAAAGCAGGAGCGAGCGTCTGCCAGTTGCCCAGCCTGTACGGCGGTTTCAAGGCGCCTAGCCTGACCGAACTGCACCGTTGCCTCTTTAATGAGGATTTTGACGGCGCCCACAATGCCTTGGCCGATGTCGAAGCTTGCGCCCGCTCATTCTTCGTTTTAAAAGAGCGGGGAGCCATCTGATAGCTGCGATTTAAAATATTTAGCAGTAATCACAACCATATGCCTAGCGCTAAACAAAACAAGGAGAAGTTTTCCGAAGAGGAATTCACCAGGGAATTCAAAGTTTCCGGCGAGAAGCTGGTCAAGAAGGTCAAGGAGCTTATCAAAGAGGGCAATGCCCGCAAGGTCATCATCAAGGATGAGAAGGGTAAGTCAATCATGGAGATTCCCCTGACCGTCGGTGCAGTCGGTGTGCTCTTAGCCCCGGTCTTGGCAGCCGTCGGCGCTCTGGCCGCCCTGTTGACCGAGTGCACGATCGTGGTAGTCAAGGAGAAGAAAAAGAAATAATCTCAAAATAAGGAAAAAAGCCGCCCCGGTAATATGTCGGGGCGGCTTTTGCGTGTCACTCGGTGACGGGTTGGGACAAGAGCTCTTCGATGGCTGCTTCCAATTCGTGAATGAGGATGAAATGCTTCTCAGCGAAGGGGAGATAGAATCGGCGGGTCTCCTCGATCTTGCGCGCGCGTTTCTCGGCGGTGCAGACCCACATCGTGAGCAGGTTGTGGAGACGGTCAGCCATCTTGATGAGGAAGAATTCCCTCGGTGCATGGATGAAGCGGCGATGGTAGACCAGGTGGCACTCTTCTTTGTCCGGAAACTCGGATGAGGGCTTGGTCATCCATTCGACCAACAGCGCGATCTCTTCGCCGTACTCGGCTTTGACCCTTTCGATCGGCCAGGATGGCACGTCTTCGACGATGTCGTGCAGCAGAGCGGCGACGATGATCTTGTAATCATGGGTCCTGAGGTAGAGGATGGCGATGAGAGCGACAGACCGCAAGTGCTCGAAATAGCGCTGGCCGTCTTCCCGCTTCTTCAAGCGGAAGGCGTCTTTGGCATCCTTGTAGGCTTTCTCGATCAGCTTGTAGCGCCAGTCGAGAGTCGGGTAGAGGGTGGCGATGATTTTGAAAAATCTCTTCTTGTCGTGGGCCCCGGATAATATGCTCTTTATCTTGGCTAACATGGCGGTCACCTCCTTGGGGTCAGATATCTAATGAACGGTTTCGTAACATCTTATGTGAATTAGGTGATTCGGTCAACCTATCAAAAAACCGCTCTTTTCGAGCGGTCTTTCGTTTATATGTCCAGGTTTTCTACTTTTTGAGCGTGGGTCTGGATGAAGTGCTTGCGGGAGGCGACATCGTCTCCCATCAGCATCTCGAAGACCTCGTTGGCCCCCGCCGCGTCCTCGACGGTCACTTGGCGGGTGATGCGGTGTTCCGGGTTCATGGTCGTCGACCAGAGTTGTTCCGGGTTCATTTCACCCAAACCTTTGTAGCGCTGGATGACGATGCGGCTGGAGGCCTTGGCCTTAGCCTTTTCCGGAGTCTCGGCTTCTTCCTCTTCTCCTTCCGCACCTTCTTCGGTCTCGACGACTTCTTCGATCTTGCCTCCGCCGAGCTGCGTGAGGATGGCCTCTTTTTCGGCGTCAGAGTAGGCATAGAGGGCAGTCGTGCCTTTCTTGATCTGGTAGAGCGGCGGCTGGGCGATATAGAGATTGCCATTGGTGACCAGCGGCGTGAAGTGGCGGTAGAACAAGGTTAGGAGCAGAGTGCGGATGTGGGCGCCGTCAACGTCGGCATCGGTCATGATGATGATGCGATGATAGCGCAGTTTTTCCAGGTCAAACTGGTCGTCGATGTTGGTGCCGAGGGCGATGACCAGATTCTTGATTTCATTATTTGCCAGCATCTTGTCCAGGCGGGCGCGTTCGACATTCAAGATCTTGCCGCGCAAGGGCAGGATGGCTTGGAATTTGCGGTCGCGGCCTTGCTTGGCTGAGCCGCCGGCCGAGTCGCCCTCCACGATGTAGAGTTCGCACTCTTCAGCTTTTCGGCTGGAGCAGTCGGCTAATTTTCCAGGGAGGGTCATGCCTTCAAGGGCGCCTTTGCGCAGGATATTGGCGCGGGCGGTACGGGCAGCGATGCGGGCATGGCTAGCCAGGATGCACTTGCCGACCATGGCTTCGGCCTGTTTGGGGTTTTCTTCCAGGAAAGTCGAGAATGCTTCGCCGAAGACCTGTTCGACGTAGGTTTTCATCTCGGTGTTGCCGAGCTTGCCCTTGGTCTGGCCTTCGAACTGCGGGTCGGTAAGTTTGACGGAGATGATGGCGGTCAGGCCTTCGCGGACATCATCGCCGGAAAGGTTCTCGTCCTTTTCTTTCAATAATTTCTGGGTGCGGGCATAGGTGTTCAGGGTGCGGGTCAGGGCGGTTTTGAAACCGACGGTGTGGGTGCCGCCTTCTGGGTTGTGGATGTTGTTGGCGAACGACATCATTGTCTCGTTGTATTCGTTGTTGTATTGCAAAGCCACCTCTACTTTGGAGTCGTTGATTTCTTTCTCGACGTAGAAGATGGTGTCGTTCTTGACTTCCTGGTTGCGGTTAAGCGCTTTGACGTAGGCTTTGATGCCGCCCTCGAAATGGAATTTGTATTCTTTCGGCGAGTGGTCTTCGCGCTTGTCGGCTACGCGGATGGAGACGCCTTTGGTCAGATATGCCTGCTGGCGCATGCGGTCAAGAATTTTGCCCCAATTGAACTCGAGTTCGCTGAAGATGGTGTCATCCGGCCTGAAGGTGATGGTGGTGCCGGTCTTGTCGGACTTGCCGACCGACTTCACCTTGTATTGCGGAGTGCCGGTCTTGTATTCCTGTTGCCAGACCTTGCCGTCGTTATGGATAGTGGCTTTAAGGTAAGTGCTTAGGGCGTTGACTACCGAGACACCGACGCCATGAAGGCCGCCGGAGACTTTGTAGCCGCCTCCGCCGAATTTGCCGCCTGCGTGCAGCTTGGTCAGCACGAGCTCGAGCGCTGAAACGCCCGAGGCGTGCATGCCCGTCGGGATGCCGCGGCCGTTGTCGGATACTTCTACTAGGCCATCGGGCAGGAGGGCGACGCTGACTTCGGTAGCATGGCCAGCCATGGCTTCGTCGATGCTATTGTCGACCACTTCCCAGATCAGATGATGCAGGCCGGCTGAGCCGGTCGAACCGATGTACATGCCAGGGCGCTTGCGGACCGGGTCGAGGCCCTCAAGAACCGTAATCGAGCTGGCGTCATAAGTTGAGCCTTTCTTGGCTTCTTTTTCTTTGGCCATAATACCTAAAATTAGCTAGTTTAACACAAAAATGGAGCCGCAGAAGTGACCCCTTTATACTGTGATAATTGTAGCAAAAATAGGTGTTTTTAGCAAGGTTTTGCCTGCCATTTCTGATTTGTCAAAGCCCCGCTTTTCGTGCTAAAATTGAACTATATTTATCATTCAATCTCAGTATGAATAATGGAAATCCGCCTCAAGGTCCGTTAGAGCAGGCCAGAGCAGACCAGTATAAGGATTTGGAAGGCTTGAGTATCAAGAAGTTGGAATTCGCTTTGTGGTACACGGAAAACAAATTCAAGCTGTACAAGCTGTTGGCCGGCGTCCTTTTGTTTATCGGTCTGGCATCTTGGGGCTATACCTTGTTTAGCTTCGGCTATTATTATGTCATCGGAGTCGATCAGGATCGCATGCTGGCTAACCAGATCGTGGCGACCAAGGGTGTCGATCACGATTACATCCTCAGCATCTCCGCCAAGAATTTGCTTGCCGGCACCACTCAGCTGCTCGAGACAGCCAATGGCAAATACGATCTCGTGGCCCAAGTGGAAAACGTCAATCCGCGCCACTGGGGCTTGATCACATATCATTTCATTGTCGATGGCACGCCTACGCCTAAAGCCGACATGTTTATCTTGCCTAGCGAAAGCAAAAGGCTCATGCAGTTGGGACAGGAGTTCACGCCGCGTCCGGCTAGCGCTGAATTGGTCATCGACAATGTCGGCTGGCAGCGCATCAGCAAGAAAACCATCCCGGATTGGCCGGCTTTCAAGGCGAAATTCCTCAATTTCGAGATTACGGACAAGAAGTTCACCCCGGCCCGCACCAGCGGCCTTTCGGAAAAGCTCAGTTTGAGCCAGTTATCGTTCGTGGCAATCAATCGCAGCTCTTATAATTATCTGCGGGTCAATTTCGACGCCTTCATCTATGTCGGGCAGTCGCTAATCGGCGTCAACCAGTTCAGTGTCGATAATTTCCAGTCGGATGAGAAGAAGGAAGTAGCAGCCAACTTCCTTGGCCAGTTCAATCGGGCTGACAACATCGAAATCGTGCCTAACGTGAATATTCTGGACTCCGGCAATTTCCTCAAGTTCAATAGTGCGGAAAGCTTGCCAACTCACCCGGTTGAGCAGTAGAATGTTCGAGAGCCTATCTGATAAGCTCTAAGAACTCTTATGATGCGACGGGTACTGCTTTACCTCAAAAATATGGATTGGATAATGGTGGCCTCGGTGCTGCTATTATTAGCTATCGGCTTAGTCGAAATATATAGCGTCGCTCTGGGAAGGGGTGGCGCTGATTTGCTTAATTTCAAGAAGCAGATTCTTTTCATAATCATCGGCTTTGTCCTGATGTTCGCCCTGGCTTTTCTGGATTATCATTGGCTTAGGAGTTTCGGTAATTATTTTTATTTGATCGGCGTCATCGCTTTGGTGGCGGTGCTGGTTTTCGGAAAAGTCATCAACGGCACCCGCGGCTGGTTCGATATCTTCGGTTTCGGCGTCCAACCGGTGGAGTTCATCAAATTTGTCCTGATCCTGTTTCTGGCCCGCTATTTTTCAGCGTCTTCCTTGAAAGTCGCACCGGTCAAGCATCTGGTTGTCACTGGTCTCGGAACCTTGTTGTTTTTCGTCTTAGTGCTCTTGCAGCCGGACTTCGGTTCGGGGCTGCTTCTTTTTGCCTTGTGGTTATCGATCATCATCCTGGCCGGTTCGGAAAAGAAGTATCTGATAACCCTATTCCTGGTGGTGGCGGTAATGTTTGGCGCTGCCTGGTCGTTCTATTTCAAGCCGTACCAGAAGGAGCGTATCATGACCTTCCTTAATCCTTCATTCAATCCGCTGGACCAGGGGTATAACGTCGCCCAAGCCATCATCGCTGTCGGCTCTGGCGGCTTGACCGGCCGCGGCATCGGCTTCGGCTCCCAGTCCCAGCTCAAATTCTTGCCCGAAAGCCAGACCGACTTCATTTTCGCCGTCGTGGCCGAGGAGCTGGGGTTTCTCGGCGTGGGGCTGGTGCTGTTATTTTTCGGCGTCTTCTTTTACCGCTGCCTGGCCAGCGTGCGCCAAGCCAAGAATGACTTCGGCGTCTTCTTCACTCTCGGCGTTTTGACCCTTATTTTTATCGAGATGTTCGTCAATATCGGCATGAATCTCGGCGTTTTGCCGGTCATCGGCATCGCTTTGCCCTTTTTGAGCTATGGCGGCAGTTCGATCATTATGAACCTGATGATGGTCGGGGTCTTGCAAAGCATCGTAATCCGGTCTAGAATAAGTTATTAAGTCCATATATTAAGCAAAATAAGCGAATATTATGAGTGAAGCAATCAAATTGGCGGCGCTGAGCCGTGAAGTAAAAACAGAGAAACCGAACAAATTGCGCAAAGAAGGCTTGCTGCCAGCCGTTGTTTACGGCCACGAATTTGCCAACCAGGCAATCAAAGTCAACGCCCGGGATTTCGATAAGGTGCTCTCCCAGGCTGGAGAAACCCACTTGGTCGATTTGTCTATCGATGGCAAATCACAGGTCAAGGTCATCGTTTATGACGTCTCGCGCGAGCAGGTCAAAGGCCGTGTGCAGCACGTCGATTTCCTTAAGGTTAATATGAAAGAGAAGCTGACGGTCGAGATTCCGCTGCATTTCGTCGGCGAATCGAAGGCGGTCAGGGATTTCGGTGCGGTCGTCAATCGCGCCAATGACCACGTCGAGGTGGAATGCTTGCCTGACGATTTGGTGGACAGCATCGAGGTTGATCTGTCAGTGCTCAACGAATTCGGCGATACTATCACCATCGCTGATCTGAAGATGCCAAAGGGCATGACTGCCACCCATGAGTCCGACGAGACTATCGTCAGTCTGGTCGAGCAGGAGAAGCAGGAAGAAGCCCCAGTTGTCGAAGCTGAAGCCGCTCCGGCCGCAGAAAAGAAAGCAGAATAGCGAATATATAGCAAAAGCCCCGGGTTATCCGGGGCTTTTTTATTTTGAATTGATGACAGCTAAGCGGTCGTAATGACCGAGGTCTTGCTTGATTTCGAACTTCGCTTGCGGCAGCTCTTTGCGGATGAGCGCGGCCATGCTTGCGCCCTGGGTTTCATCGATTTCGCAAAGCAGGTTGAAGTCGGTAAATCCTGATTGGCGGATCTGGCGGAAAAGCTGTCGATAGTGCTTGAGCCCGTCAGCGCCTGATTCGAGGGCGAGGCGCGGTTCTTTCCGTATTGAGGGCGAGGCGTCAATCTGCGACGGAGACAAGTAAGGCAGATTGGCGGTGATGATGACTCGTGAACCCGCTTCGATCTTGAATTTCGGCAAAGGCGAGAGCAGGTCGCCAGCGACGAACCGGACTCTTCGGCCTACGCCATGTTTGTGCGCGTTCCGTTTCGCGATCCTTAACGCTGGTTCAGAGATATCTATGGCGAAGAACTTGATTGAGCGGTCATTGAGCAGTTTGGCCAAGGTGATAGCGATGCAGCCTGAGCCGGTGCCGACATCGATGATGGCGGCCGGTGATTTTTTGGCGGCTTGAGCTAGGAGCTCGTCGATGATCAATTCGGTTTCGGGGCGCGGCACAAGGACGTTTGAGTCGACCGAAAAATCCAGGCCGTAGAATTCTTTGTGGCCAGTCAGGTATGCCAACGGCTCGCCTTCTTCGCGCCGCTGGACCAGCTTTCCGATGCGGCCGATTTGGCTGCGCGTAATCTCGTGTTCCGGTGAAATCAAAATGAATTCGCGTGTTTTTTTCAGGACATGGGCGATAATAGTCTCGATTTCTAATCGCGAGATGCTTGGAAAACGTTGTAGGGTTGTCTTGATGGTGTTCATTTTTCCACTAAAAAACGGCACTGCGAAGCGCCGTTTCTGTCTGATGGTTATTGTTTCTGCCGCAAGGCGACCTCGGCCTGCTTCAAGGCGGCGACCATCTCGTCCATATTGCCGTCCATGACGCGGGTGATGGAGTGCCAGGTTGTGTTGATGCGGTGGTCGGTGATGCGGTCTTGGGGAAAATTGTAAGTGCGGATCTTTTCCGAGCGGTCGCCCGAGCCGATTTGCGATTTGCGTTCGGCGGCTTCGGCCTGCTGCTGGTCGTGGCGCATCTTTTCGTAAAGGCGGGTGCGCAAGACTTCCATGGCCTTGACCTTGTTCTGCTGCTGCGATTTCTGATCCTGGCAGGTGACGACCAGGCCGGTCGGCAAATGAGTGATACGAATGGCGGAGTTAGTGGTGTTGACCTTCTGTCCGCCCGGACCGGAGGCGGCGTAGGTATCGATACGTAGGTCGGCGGCGCTGATCTGGACTTCGACTTCGGTTGCTTCCGGCAGTACGGCGACTGTCGCGGCAGAGGTGTGAATGCGTCCGGCTTTCTCGGTCTCGGGTACGCGCTGGACGCGGTGGGTGCCGCTTTCGAATTTCAGGTTGGAGTAAACATTCTTGCCGGCGACAGAGAAGACAACTTCCTTATAGCCGCCGATGCCGGTGGTATTCGAATCGAGAAGTTCCAACTTCCAGCCCATCTTGCCGGCGAACAGGGAATACATGCGGAAGAGATCGGCCGCGAACAAGGCCGATTCGTCACCGCCGGTGCCGGCGCGGATCTCCATGATGATGTTCTTCTTGTCGTCGGGGTCGGCCGGGTGCAGTTCGGCTTCAATCTGTTCGATCAGCTCTTTGGTTTTGGATCTGAGCGGCTCGAGTTCGGCTTGCGCCATCTCCTTCAGCTCTTCGTCCGTTTCCTCATTGAGCATCTCCTCGTTCTGCCTGATGTGCTCCAGGGCTTGGTTGAGTTCGTTGGCCATCTCGGCGATTTCTTTCAGGTCGGCATGCTCCTTTGAGACCAGCTTCAACCTTTCCAGGTCGTTCACGACGGCTGGATCGGATAGCTTCTGCTCGAGCTCTTTGAATTTTTCGATGACTTCGGCGTACATAGTGTGGAAGACTTTAGACTTAAAGAAAAACGGTTATCTTGTTTCAATACGGTATAACCATTATACCATACAAAAACAAGATAACCGTTTGTGAAGTCGCTATTTTTCGTTCTTCTTGCCAGCCTTGGCCTCGGCCTTGGTGGCGAGCTTGGCTTTCTTGGAGCGGATCTCAGTCTTGGCAGTGCTCTTTTTGGCTTGGAACTTCTCGACGCGACGGGCGGTATCGATCAGCTTCTGCTTGCCGGTGTAGAACGGATGGCAAGCGGAGCAGAGTTCGGTCTTGATCTCGGCCTCGGTCGAACCAGTGACAAAGGTATTGCCGCAAGCGCAGCTGACTTTCGCTTCCGGGTAGTATGCCGGGTGGGTTGCCTGTTTCATATTCGAAATTAGGATATAAAATAAAAATAAAAAGCCTTTTCACCGAAGTTAAAAGCTTTTATATAATATGAGAGATTAGCCTATTTGTCAAGACGTCTGGATGGACAAAAGAGACAGGGAAGGGCTAAGGGTATTATTTACCTAATATTAAGTAGAATTTTGGCACGACTATTAATGATACTTACTAATATAGCATATTATATTATATTTGTCAATAGTTGACAGGAAGGGATAAACATTATAGTATAAGCCTAGTTCCTCGTAATACGTACGAGGTCTTTCTAATTTATAAATCTCTCATGCTTCCATTATTTCCTTGTCTGCCATTTGGCGGATGATCAGGAAGCAGAGGCAAAAAAGGAAAACACATGTACGAACTCCCAACACTGGAGGAAATGCTTAAGGCTGGTATGCATTTCGGCCACCGCACCTCCAAATGGCACCCCAAGATGGCGCCATACATTTTCGGTTCACGCAACGGCGTGCACGTCATCAACCTGGCAAAAAGCCGCCGCATGCTGGTCGAGGCCTTGAACGTCCTTGAACAGGCTGCCGCTGACGGCAAGACCGTCCTCTTGGTCGGTTCCAAGACCCAGGTCAAGGCTTCGCTGAAGCAGGTCGCTTTAGAGTCTGGCATGCCTTTCGTCAATGAAGGCTGGCTGGGCGGCACCATCACCAACTTCGCCGTCATCCGCAAGGCGATCCAGAAGTACAAGACGCTGACAGCTGAAAAAGAAGCTGGCAAGCTGGACAAGTATACCAAGAAAGAACGTTTGCAGATCGATCGCGAGATCGCCCGTCTGGACAAGAAGGTCGGCGGCTTGGTCAACCTGAACAAGGCTCCTGACATGATGTTCGTTTGGGACATCAAGGAAGAAGAGACTGCCGTTACCGAAGCCCTGAAGCGCCAGATTCCGATCATCGCCATCTGCGATACCAACGTCAATCCGCAAAACATCACTCATATCATACCGTCGAACGACGATGCGACCAAGACCATCAAGATGATCTTGGCTCTCGTCGGACAGGCCCTCCAGACCGGCCGTGACAAGGCTAAGGTCGCTCCGACAACCACTGAAAAGCAGTAAAGCTTCCAGAGGGGGGGGGCTGCTTTTGTTCGCTAATAATTTTAAGCTCATATACATATGGCTATTTCACTCGAACTCATTAAGGAACTCCGTGAAAAATCCGGCGCCGGCATGGCCGACTGTAAGAACGCCTTGACCGAGGCCAATGGCGATCTCGAACAGGCGATGGACGTCCTGCGCAAGAAAGGCATCGCCAAAGCCGCTAAGAGGAGCGATCGCGAGACCGGCGAAGGCCTGGTCAAAGTCGCGACTAACGAAGACAATAACGAAGGTTATATGTTTTCTGTCTGCGCTGAGACCGATTTCGTGGTGCGCAGCGAGCAGTTCCAGGCCTTCGCAGCCAAGCTGCTCGAGGTAGTCAAAGCGGCACGTGTCGATTCTAAAGAGGCTTTGATGGATATCGATCTGGACAACGCCGGCACTGTCGGCCAGGCAATCGAAGCTTTGAGCTCGGTCGTAGGCGAGAAGATCGAATTGAAACAATATGCTACCCTGACTTCCGGCGGAACGGTCGCAGCTTATTCCCACGCTGGCGAGCAGATCGGCGCTTTGGTCGCCCTCGACCGCCCGAATGCGCAGGAGCTGGCTCGGGATCTGGCCATGCAGGTTGCTGCCGCCAATCCGAAGTGCTCTGTGCCGGGTGAGGTAGCTGCCGAGGAACTCCAGCGCGAGAAGGATATCTATGCCGAGCAGCTGAAGAAGGAGGGCAAGCCGGAGGCGATGATCGAGAAGATCATGACCGGCAAGATCAATAAATACTATGAAGAAGTCTGCCTGACCGAACAGGAATTCATCAAGGACGATACTAAGAAGATCAAGGACCTTTTGGCCGGAGCCAAGGTCGAGAAATTCGTGCGCTTCGCGCTTTAAGACATATCCATGCGTCTTGCTAAAATAAAACTCACGCCTTGGGACAAAGCGATTTACGTCAATCCGGACGGCCATTCCTTGAATGTCGGCGAGCATGTCGTCGTGAAGACCGATCAGGGCAATGAGATTGCGGAAGTCCTAGGCTTCGAGCAGGAAGAGAAGTGCGCCGGCTGCCGCAACAGCGCCGAACCGCTGACAGTCCTGCGCAAGGCCTCGGTCGATGAGCTGGAGCGCCAGCCGTCGAATGAGGAGCGTGAGCGCATTCTGCGCGAGAGCAAACAGCTGGCCGAAAGGCATAACCTGGATATGAAGCTGGTGGATTTGATGTTCTCAGCCGATGGCTCGAAACTGACCATCGCCTTCATTGCCGATGGCCGGGTCGATTTCCGTGACTTGGTCAAGGATCTGACCCGCGCCTTCAACCGCACGATCCGCTTGCAGCAGATCGGTATCCGCGATGAGGCCCGCCTCTGCGGCGACTGCGGCCATTGCGGTAAGCCGCTGTGCTGCCGCACGTTCCTGACCGACTTCATCTCGATCACTTCGGAGATGGCCGAGGCGCAGCAATGCGAGCATCGCGGTTCGGATAGGATTTCCGGGGCCTGCGGCCGCCTGATGTGCTGCCTGGCTTACGAGCTTAAGGGTTACGAAGCCTCGGCCAAGGAATTCCCGCCGATCGGCACAGTCGTCAACGTCGACGGCCGCCGCGGCGAAGTCGTCAGCCATCACTATCTCAAGCGGTCGGTCAACGTCAAATTCCATGACGAGGACGGCAAAGGCGGTTGGAGTATCGTCGAGATAGATCTGGACCGCAACAAAAGAAAGCAAGATTGATTACATATCTGAAAAGCCCCGATTTGGGGCTTTTTTGTTTACAGTGGTATAATTGGGACATGGAAAGAAAATATCGGCTATATGCAATTACCGCAGTTTCGCTTTTGGCTGCCTCCGCCTTTTTGTGGTGGCCCCGTTCAAGCGGCGACGAGGTGAGTCGGCTTACGCACGTACCAGCCATTGCCAAGAACAAGATTAAGACGGTCGAGTCCCAGCCCTCGGCCGTGGTAGCCTCAACTTCAGAGATCGAGCCAGCGGCCGTAGCGGACAAGGGTTTTTCCGGGCTATTTTTCGGCGATATCATGATCGACCGCCATGTTGCGACGAGGATCAAGAATGATGATATCGCCTCGCTCATGGGCGGCTTGAGCGGTGAAAGCGGCAAATTTTTCAAGGATTATGACTTGGTGTCAGCCAATTTGGAGGGAGCGGTTACCGACAAAGGGGCCCACTATGCTCTGCAGTTGACCAATGACTTCGCTTTCAAGCCGGCAACCGTCGCCAGCTTCAAGCAATATGGTTTTAATTTTTTTAATCTGGCCAATAACCACTTGACCGATCAGGGCCAGAAGGGCGTAACGGAGACGAGAACGAATCTGTCAGCGCTTGGGTTCGGGTATTCGGGGTGTGCGGATAGGCAGATCGGCGATTGCAGCGGTGCGGTAAAGGAACTGAATGGCACGAAGATCGCCTTGCTCGGTTTCAGCATGGTCTATGGCGATCTTGATTCAGCGGCTGCTAAGCTGAAAGTGGCTGAAGCTAAGAAGCAGAACGATTTTGTCTTGGTGAACGTACACTGGGGTACCGAATACACCCATCAGTTTTCCAAAAAGCAGCAAGCCCTCGGACATGCCTTGGTAGACGCGGGTGCCGATGCGGTTATCGGCCATCATCCTCATGTGACTCAGGGCATCGAGAGGTATAAGGGCAAGCCTATTTTTTACTCTTTAGGAAATTTCATCTTCGACCAATATTTTTCGCGTGATACCCAGGAGAGTTTGGCCATCGGCCTGTTTATGGAACCGGGCACGACCACGGTCCGTATTTTTCCGCTGAAGCAGAAGCGGAGCGTGCCAGAACTGATGAACGGGAAGGAAAAAGACGCTTTCTTGCTCAAAGTTAGCGACTGGTCGACCTCGGAACAGGAATTCAAGGAAGTGATCAAGTCAGGGATTTTTACTTTGAATGAATAGGGATAAAAAACAGCCCGCTAGACAGCGGGCTGTTTTTAGTTTTTGGGGATTTTATGCTATAATTTATGCAATCGATTATTAATCATTAGACAATATTATGAATGTCGCCATCAATGGATTCGGCCGGATTGGCCGCGCCTCTTTCAAAGCTTTGCTCGAGAAGAAGAGCATTAAAGTCGTCGCTATCAATGACCTGACAGATACCGAGACTTTGGCTCATCTATTGAAGTACGATTCCTGCTACGGTATTTATGATAAGAAAATCGGCCACACCAAGGATGCGATTTTGGTTGATGGCGTGCGGTATCCGGTTTACGCCGTAAAGGATCCGACCCAGCTGCCATGGAAGGCTTTGAAGGTCGATATGGTCATCGAGTCGACCGGCCGCTTCGTCAAGCAGGACGAAGCTGGCATGCATCTGACTGCCGGCGCCAAGAAGGTAGTCATCTCCGCGCCAGCCAAAGGCGGCGACGTCAAGACGATCGTCTTGGGAGTCAATGAAGAACAGCTGACCAAGGCAGATACCGTTTTCTCCATGGCTTCCTGCACCACCAACTGCTTAGCTCCGGTGACTTCAGTCATCGAGAAGGAATTCGGCATCAAGAAGGCGATCATGACTACGGTCCATTCCTATACCGCTGACCAGAATCTGGTTGACGGGCCGCATAAGGATCTCAGGCGCGCTCGGGCCGCTGCGTTGAACATCGTTCCGACCTCGACCGGCGCCGCTATCGCCGTGGCCGAGACCATCCCGTCGCTCAAGGGTAACTTCGATGGCGGCGCCATGCGCGTGCCGACTCCGACCGGGTCGCTCTGCGACGTGGTCTATATCCTCAAGAAGAATGTCGATGCCGATATCGTCAACAAGGCCATCAAGGCCGCGACCAAGTCGCCGAAACTGAAAGGCGTGCTGGTGGCGACCGATGAGCCGATTGTCTCTTCTGATATCGTCGGCAATCCGGCCAGCTCGATCGTCGACCTGTCCTTGACCAAGGTTTTGGGCGGAGACTTGCTCAAGATCGTTGCCTGGTATGACAACGAATGGGGCTATTCCTGCCGCTTGGCCGACGTTTGCGAATTCGTGGGCAAGAAAAAGCTAATATAGCGGCTTCAGATTAATTTTCTGATGGAAATACTAGAAAAAATCAAGCAAGCGAAACTGGTCGGGCGAGGCGGGGCCGGTTTTCCGGTGGCCGACAAATGGCAGATGGTCAAGGACGCCCAGGGCGCCAAGAAATACGTCGTCTGCAACTGCTCCGAAGGCGAACCGGGACCGAAAAAGGACGGCTGGCTGATTTGGCATTATCCGGACCGCATCATCGACGGCATGCGTTTGGCCATCGAGTTCCTCGGCGCCGAGAAGGGGATTTTCTATCTCAATCAAGAATATTACAAGAAGTACAAAAAACTGTTGGAAGACGAGATCATGAGCGCCAGGGCGCCGATCGAGCTTTTTGCCAAGCCGCACGAAGCCGGCTATATCGGCGGGGAAGAGACGACCGTGCTTAACGTGATCGAGGGCAAGCGGGCCGAGCCGCGCCTGCGCCCGCCCTTCCCGGTGACTTCCGGTCTGTATGGCTGTCCGACATTGGTCAATAACGTCGAGACATTTTACAACGTCAGCCTGGCCAATCGCGGCGAATTCAAGAATTTGCGCTTCCATACCGTGGGCGGAGACTGTCTTTATGAAGGAGTATTCGGTTTCCCGGCCGACATGACAGTCGGCGAAATCCTGAAGCAGACCAATAATTATCCGAAATATGAATTCTTCGTCCAAGTGGGCGGCGACGGTTCCGGCGAGGTCTGGTCGAGCAAGCAGCTTGATAAGCCGGCCATCGGCGCCGGTTCGATCCGCATTTACAGCTTATCCAAATACAGGCCCCAAGAGCTTATGAAGCAGTGGATCAAGTTTTTCAAGACCGAGTCTTGTGGGCAATGCACTTCTTGCCGTGAAGGCACCTATCGTCTGGCTGAAATCCTTGAGGAGGATAAGCCGAATTGGCCCATGGCCGCCGATCTCCTGGCTAATCTGAACGATTCAGCCTTTTGCGGTCTGGGCAGCGCAGTGCCGATACCGATCATCAGTTATATTAAGAATATCCTAGCCGCATATCCAGAGAGCAAGACCAATCTGCCGCTAGGAACCAAGAAACTGATTACGAGCTGCTTTAACTAAAATAATCATATGAGTCCAATCTATCGACCCAAGACACGTGTCGTTAAGCCAGACGGAAAATTGAGCGAATTCGAGCAGTTGCTCAGGGAGTCATTGTCCATTTACGGCCGCAAGGCTCGTCTCATCTTGCCGGTGGCTGCTGTTCTGATGATGAATTCCTTGATACTGGCGGGAGCGAATTATTTCGTTTTCAGGGCCGTCGGTCTCAGAATGGGGCTTCGGTCAGTTTTGGCCTTGCTTTTCTGGGTAGCCGTCGTGGCTCTGACAATCTATATCTATTCGATCTGCCAGGTGGCGCTGCTATCAGCTCTCAAGGAGAAGGGCGCACCTGAAATCAAGAAGCTGTTCAAGCACGCCAAAGCGTTAGCCTTGGGCTATGCCAAGCTGTATGTCTATGTAAGGGCGCTGATTTTCATGTGGATGCTGCCGTTCATCGCCGCCATGGTCGGGCTTTTGGTCAGGCACGGGCAACCGTTCGGCTCTGATGCCGAAATCGTCTCTACTATTTCCTATGCTCTGCCGTTGGCGATTCCCGGGCTTATCTATATCCTTTTTTACGTATTTTCCTCCTATGTCTTTGTCTATGAGGAGAAGACAGTTACCGAGTCAGTCAGGCAGAGCAAGCGGCTGGTGGCTAAGTTTTTCGGCCCCCTTTTCGGTAAATACGCGCTGTTACTGCTTTTGAATCTGGCCATCTATTATATCGTCAATTGGTCAATCGGCTTCTTGCCGGGTGAAGCGGCCAAGCAGCTGCTTTCGCGGATGTTCGATAGCCTGATCGGACCGGTATATACCATCTTCGGCTATCTGCTATATAAGGAAATCAAGGCGTTATCGCCTGAGCATAAATAATCAAACATATGAATACATTCATCCGTTTCGGTCTGGTTTTCTTAGTTATCGCCTTGGCGGTTTTCGGCGTTCTGGTCGCCACCAAGGTCGTGAATCTCGACGCTGATTCTACCGAGGGCTTGTTGCGCGCTTTCGCCGTGCTTTTGATCATGGCGCTTGCCGGCGGCGCGATTTATAAATTGACCAAGGGCACGGACCAGCCGGTCAAATAATCGATACGAACCATCAAATGCCAGAACAGAAAATAAATATCACTATCGACGGCAAAAAAGTCAGCTGTCTGCCTGGTCAGACAGTGTTGGAGGCAGCTGCAGCCAACGGCGTCGAGATCCCTAGCCTGTGCGAGCATCCCGACTTCCCGCACAAGGCCAACTGCCGCGTCTGCGTTGTCGAAATCAAGGGCCGGCGCAATCTGGCCACCTCCTGCTCGACGCCGGTTGCTGAAGGAATGGAAATCCAGACTGCTTCCGACCGCGTCATCCGTTCGCGCAATCTCAATCTGGAGATGATTTTCGCCGAGCATATCGAGAAGTGCGCCACCTGCGTCTGGCGCTTGAATTGCAAGCTCTTGGCCTATTCGGCCAAATACAAGATACTTTTAACTACCTTCAAAGACCGCAAGGGCAGCCGCCAGACCTATAAATTCGAGAACGCGGTCGAGCTTGACGGCACGCAATGCATCGATTGCCGCAACTGCATCGACGCCTGTTCCAAGCTGCAGAAGATCAATTATCTGCAGATCAAGGGCAAGGGCTCTGATCAGGAAATATGCCCGACCGATGACAAGAACGTCGCCTGCATCCTGTGCGGCCAGTGCGCCGTACATTGCCCGGTCAGTTCGGCGCAGGAGCAATACCACTATCAAGAGGTTCAGAAAATAATCAAGGAAGGGAAGAAGACCGTCGTCATCCAATTCGCGCCGTCGATCCGAGTCTCGATCGGCGAGGAGTTCAACCTGCCTTACGGCGCGATCGTAACCGAACAGCTGGTCGAAGCGATGAAGCTTCTGGGCTTCAGATATGTTTTTGATGTCAATTTCGCTGCGGATGTCACGACCATGGTTGAGGCAGGCGAATTGATCGAGCGGATAAAGAGCAACGGCACCATGCCGATGCTGACTTCTTGCTGCCCGGCTTGGGTGCGTTACGTCGAGTATTATCGCCCCGACCTGATACCGAACCTGACGACCTCGCGTTCGCCGCAGATCCATCTTGGAGGCATCATCAAGACATTCTGGGCCGAGCAAGCCAAGATCGATCCGAAGAACATCGTCGTCGTTTCGGTCATGCCCTGTACAGCCAAGAAGTACGAAGCTGCCCGCGCAGAGCTCAAGGTCGATGGCAATAATCCTGTCGATTACGTCCTGACTACGCGCGAGTTGGCCTTCATGATCAAGACAGCCAATATCGATTTCGCAAAACTGAAAGGCATCAAGGCGGATGAGCCGTTGGGAGAATATACCGGAGCGGCAGCGCTGTATGGCGGTTCCGGAGGAGTAATGGAGTCAGCTCTGCGCACTGCCCAAGCCGTGATCTGCGGCGAAGACAGTCCGCTCTGCCATGACCGCTTGGAATTTTTGGATGCGCGCGGCCTGGACGGCATCAAGGAAGCGACAGTCGAGATGGGACAGCGTAAGCTGAAAGTGGCTGTCATCAACGGCATCGGGCATTGGAAGGATTTCGAGCCAAGACTCAAGGAATTCGATTATATCGAGGTCATGTCCTGCCCAGGCGGCTGCATCGGCGGCGGCGGAGAACCGATCCCGACTACCGATGCCATCCGCAAGGCCCGCGCGGCTGCCTTGTTGGGGATTGACCGCGACATGCCTGTGCGTGAGGCGCACAAGAACCAAGGGGTCAAGAGGGTCTTGGCTTGGCTCGAGCAGCGAGGCAAGGCCTTGGAGCACGGCGTCTTGCATACGAAATATATAAAAAGAAGGTAATATGGATTATTTCAATGACGAGCAGCCGATTGAAAAGGTCGGTAAAGATGAATTGGAGGCTTTGGCCGAAGAGGAGGCGTCAGCCGCAGGCGAAGGGGGCTTGACCGAGGAAGAAGAATTGGAAAAAGTCGACACCAAGACTATAACTTGGTTTTTGGGATTGTCGGCTACCGCCATGACCGTTCCGTTGATCGTCCATCTCCAGCCGATCAGCGGGCCCATCATCAACGCCATCCTGATCCTGATACTGTTCATCGTCGGCATCCGCAGCGCCTTGGTGGTGGCCTTGATCCCGAGCATGATGGCTTTGGCCGGAGGTCTCTTGCCAGCGATCTTGGCTCCAGCAGTACCTTTCATCATGCTGAGCAATGTGATATTCATCATCACTGTAGATTGGTTTTACAATACGATCGTCGAGCCGCAACGGGCCTATTGGACAGGAGTCCTGGTCGGTGCCGGCTTGAAATTCGCCTTCCTGCTCATATCGGTCAGATTCGTGACCGGGCTGCTGCTCAAGCAGGAATTAGCGCCCAAAGTGGCTCAGATAATGAGCTGGCCACAATTCGTGACGGCGGTCATCGGCGGCGCCATCGCTTGGGCAATCTTAAAATGGCTAAAAAGAATATAATATGAACCAACCAAAGAAAAAAGTCGGTGTCTTCTCCATAACTTGCGACGAGGGTTGCAGTATCTATCTGATCGAGATTTTCAACAAGAAGCTGGTCGGCTGGCTCGAGAAAATGGAGATAAAATATTTCCTATCGATGAAAGACAAGGTCGAGATCAAGGATTTCGATATCGTCCTGATCGAGGGCGTCATCTCTTCGGAACGTGACTTGCGCGAGGTAATCAAGATCCGCGAAAACACCAAGATATTGATCGCCATGGGCACCTGCGCCATGACGGCCTTTCCGTCGGGGCAGAGGAACAACTTCAATGCCGAACAGTTGGAGCGCATCCAGCCTAAGCTCAAGGAGTTCAGCTACTTGCCCAAGTGCCTGGCCTTGAAGGATGCGGTTACCGTAGATGACAACATTCCAGGCTGCCCGATCGATGAGAAGAAATTCATCGAGGTTTTCGAAAAGCACTTGAACGCCTAATAAACTTAGCAAACACTATGCATACTTGCGATTTGAACGTTAGCATCAACAAACTCTCGAAGATCGAGGGACACGCCGACCTGGATGTCGTCATCAAAGATGGCAAGGTCGTCGATGTCGATCTGCGGGTCATGGAAAATCTGCGCTTTTTCGAGGAGGCTGTCAAAGGCCAATCGGCTTTGGCCGTGCCCACTCTCGTGTCACGTATCTGCGGCACCTGTTCGATCGCTCATCTGACTGCCTGCACCGAGGCGGTAGAGAAGACTTTGGGCATCAAGATTACCGAGCAGACATCGGTGCTGCGCAAATTGACGATGCACAGCTTGATGATCCGCGATCACGCCTTGCACCTTTACTTCTTCGTGGCGCCTGACTTGTTCGGCGTCGACTCGGCCTTGGACATTCCGGAAGAGCACAAAGAGCTGATTCATCAAGCGCTTCATGTCAAAGAGGCGGGCAACAACCTCTCGACTCTGGTGGCTGGACGCTCGGTCCATGCGACTTATGAGATGGTTGGCGGTTTCAGTCATGTGCCGGAGAAGGAGAAGATCGCGCCGACGATCGAGGAACTCAGAAGCATCAGACCGATGGTCCTTGACCTCTGCGAGATATTCTATAAGTGCGATTGGGAGCTGAAGCGCAAGACCAACTTCGTCGCGTTGGTTACGGATGACTTTTCTTATTTGGAAGGCAAGATCAAGAGCACGACCGGGGCCGTAATCGAGGAGAAGAATTACTGGGACCATTTGCACAAGGTAATTATCCCTTATTCCCAGGCTTCAGGCTTCGAATTCGAGGGGGAAGAGTTCATGGTCGGCTCGTTGGCTAGGCTGAATCTGAACAAGGATGCGATGCATGCCGACACGAAACGCGATGCGGCTAAATATTTGGCGGTGTTTCCATCGGACAATATCTATCATAACAACCTCGCTCAGGCGGTTGAAATACTGCACTCCATCGACCATTCGATCGAATTGCTGCAGAAATACGATTTCAAGAAAGAGGAGATCGTCAAACCGACGGTCATGGACGGCGAAGGCGTCGGCGTGATCGAGGCGCCACGAGGGACCTTATACTACTGGCTGGGTGTCAATGGCGGCAAGGTGCGTTATGCCAATCTGATCATTCCGACCGCACAGAACTTGGTCAATATGCGCGAAGACGTCCGCCAGGCCGTAACTAATCTGTGCGCGCTTGACGACGACAGGACGGTGCTTGAGAATAAGATACGCAAGGAGATGGAGAAGATGATCCGAGCCTACGACCCCTGCATGTCGTGCGCTTCCCATTTCCTCAAGATCAATTGGAAATAAGCAAACGCCCCGGTCAGCCGGGGCGTTTTTATAAGATTTCCTTGATTTTGCGGGAGAGCTGTTCGAAAGTCCTGACACTGTCCCCTCCGGCCGGTAGTCCGAAGATCGTCACTTTATCCAGCAGACCGATCTTGGACAGCAGTTTCAGGTTGAAGCCGAGATCGAGATCGTGCAGGGAATAATTGGGAGAACGCTCGATCTTTTCCAAGTCGGTCAGGACAATCACTTCTTCGGGGCCGACGACCGTATCGATAATGATCAGCTCGCCGTTGTCCGGTCGGAGATTCTCGTTCGGGTCCTGCCAGATGAAATCGAACCGCGGAAAAGCCAGCTTGAGCGCAGGTTCAAGCTGGAGCGGCAGATTGTCTTCGGCCAACAGCGGGTTGCCAAATAGATAGATGATAGACTTTTCCATGATAATAACTTAACACGGCCTTAATCATTTGCCAATAAAGTTCTTTGACGGAACCGGTTTTATCCATTATGATAATGGTGCAAGGCCAGGTGACTGGCTAATATTAGTTTATTATGAATATTCCTGAATTTGTCAGCAAGACGATATCCAGACTGGAAAAAGACGGCTATGAGGCTTTTGTCGTAGGTGGTTGCGTCCGCGACTTGTTGCTGGGCAAAACGCCGAAAGATTGGGATATCACGACCAACGCCCGCCCCGAACAGGTGCTCGGGGTTTTTGCTGACGGCAAATATGAGAACGATTTCGGCACGGTGCTGTTACCGATCAAGGATGAGGCCGGCGAAACCTTGGAGGTGCTCGAGATTACGACCTATCGCAGCGAGCAAGGCTATTCTGATCGTCGCCATCCGGATGAAGTCAAATTCGAGGATGCGGTCGACAAGGATCTGGCTCGTCGCGACTTCACCATCAATGCCATGGCCCTGAAGCTCCTGTCTGGCAAATCAGAATTGGCGGAAAGCGATTATGAGATAATCGATCTGTTCGGCGGAAAGAAGGATTTAGGCAAGCGTGTCATCAGGGCGGTCGGCGAGCCGACTGACCGGTTCAAAGAAGATTCTTTGCGGCTGATGCGCGCGGTTAGGTTCTCGTGCCAGCTCGGGTTCGACATCGAGCCCAAGACTGAGCGCGCGATGGCTAAGCTGGCTGGCGGACTGAAATTCATAGCTAACGAGCGGATCCGTGACGAGCTGATAAAGATCCTGTCATCAGACAAGCCGTACGAGGGAATCATGAAGTTGCATGAGCTCAAGATGCTTCAGTATGTCATGCCCGAGCTTGAGCGCGGTGTCGGCGTGGCCCAGAATAAGCACCATGTCCACACCGTCTTCACTCACTGCGTGCTGTCCTTGAAATATTGCCCGAGCAAGGATTGGCGCGTACGCCTGGCTACTTTGCTGCATGACGTGGCGAAGCCGCAGACTAGGGCGATGAAAGACGGCGATGCCACTTTCTATAATCATGATTATATCGGCTCCAAAGTAGTCAGGAAGATGACGACCAGACTGAAATTCTCCAACGAAGACGCCGACAAGATAACCAATCTGGTCAAGAACCATATGTTCTATTATAATGTCGACGAGGTTACGGCCGCGGCTGTCCGCCGCTTGATCGTGAAGGTCGGCCGGGAAAACCTGAAAGATCTGATCGATCTGCGTATCGGCGATCGTCTCGGCTCGGGCGTGGCCAAGGCCAAGCCATACAAATTGAGGCACCTGGAGTATATGATAGAAAAGGTCAGCAACGATCCTATTTCGGTCAAGATGTTGAAAATAGACGGCAACGACCTGATGCAAGATTTGGGCATGCCGCCCGGGCCGAAAATCGGCGCCATATTAGACACTTTGCTTTCCGAAGTCATCGAGGAGCCCGATCTGAACACTAAGGAATATTTGTCTTCGCGCAGCCAGGAGTTATCGAAATTGGATCTGGCCGAATTGCGCGAGCGGGCCAAGGAGAAAATTGAGGAGAAAAAAATGGAGGACGATCAGGAACTGAAAAAAGGATTCTGGGTATAAAAAGATAAAGTTTTTTCGGATGGTCGGGATTCCTTGACCAAAATAAAGATAACCACATGACAAAGAGTATCAAGATTCTCGAACGCATCTACTTCGGCCTCCTGGTCATTATCTTACTGTTGATTGTCTTTAATAGTTATTTCATCACCCGTTCCTTTTCGCGCGAAACGATGACGAGCATCGTGCTGTCTCTCGGCTTATTCGCGGCCGCGTATATCGTTTATAGCCTATACCGGCGCGAAGTGGCCAAGAATCTTGAGGAATTGGAGGTCTTGAAACAGGATAAATTGGGCCTGGAGGAGAAAATCTCCGAGGCGTTCCAATATATCGGCCAGCTGAACGTGCAGATCGAGGAAATCCGTTCCGTTTTCAGCGAGGTCAAGAAATATCCGGAGAGCAAGAGCGAACTCAAATACATCCTTGATTTTTTGGCCGACAAGGTTTTGGCCACGACGGACATACCCTGGATCTGCTTCAAGGTGGTGGAGCCTGGCGTTTCCAAACTGTTGGCTGAGCATTGCAAGACCCGGGGCAACCAGCAGGGTCAGTCGACGCTGCGCCACGATGTCAACGTCAGGCAATTGATCGACGGCACTTTGCCGGAAGGGTACACCTGTTTCGATTCAGGCCATACCAATCTCGATTTCAGGGTGTATTGCCTGATGCCGAAGCAAGACCTGACCAAGGAGCAGAAGATGTTCATCAAAGCGATCATGAACCAGCTGGAGATGTTCTATCTGATCTTTACGAGTCTGAGCCTTAATAAGAATCACGACGGCGGTCGAGTCATCGGTTCTTCGCAGGGTTCATAAGGACCAAGAGGAGCAGAATCAACCCGAATACTGCTAATTATTTTAATTAATATTCAATAAACGCATAAACTATGCAAAAGATTATCCCCTTGCTGGCGCTAGCATTGCTGGTTGCGACCGGATGCGGTTCTGCCGACACGGCACAAACGCGATCCGATAATTATTATTCATCTGATTCCGCTAAGGCAACAGAGAAGACGTCGGGACAGCCGTCCGATGCTGATAACGCGTCAGCTACCCAGGAAGAAATAATTAATAACAATAATATGATTATCGATCGATCAAAATTCGAAGACCTGGCCAAGGAGTATAAGTACGCCGTGCTCAAGACCAGTCTTGGCGACCTTGAAGTTGAACTTTACGGTGCCGATTCGCCAAAGACCG
The DNA here is from genome assembly GCA_013336275.1 of Candidatus Falkowbacteria bacterium. Taxonomy (NCBI): domain Bacteria; phylum Candidatus Falkowiibacteriota; species Candidatus Falkowiibacteriota bacterium. The sequence continues at coordinate 39,781 of JAAXUA010000004.1, read as the reverse complement.
TGAACAATTTCTTGAATCTTGCCAAGCTTGGCTTCTATGATGGAACCAAGTTCCATCGCGTCATCAAGGATTTCATGATCCAGGGCGGCGATCCTAATTCCAAATCCAGCGACTGGTCAACTCATGGCACTGGCGGACCTGATTACCGCTTCGAAGATGAGTTCAATAAGCACCAACTGATTCGCGGCAGCTTGGCCATGGCCAACGCCGGACCGAATACTAATGGATCGCAGTTTTTCATCGTGACCTCCCCAGCAACTCCCTGGCTTGACGGCAAGCATACTAACTTCGGCCAGATCACTAAGGGCATGGATGTCGTTGACAAGATCGAGGGCGTCGAGACGAACCAGAATGACCATCCGCTGAGCGATGTGGTCATCGAGAAGATCGAGTTAAAGAAATAAGAGCTTAGGATAAAAAGGCGGCCAGTCTCATGCGAGACTGGCCGTTTTGCTTTCAGCGACAAGGCTGAGTGATTTTTTTGTAGCTCCTTCTCATGAAGAAGGCGAAGCATAGGAGCGATGGCAGGGCATCGACAGTGAAGCTTTGAGCATCTTTGAGCCTGATCATGTCCAGAAGAAACAGTTTGTTGACGATCAGGAAGTTGATCCACTGGAAGCAGTAAGTTCCGATCACTGCGCAGACCATCGTGCAGAGTATCGCAAGATAATTGCGGTAGTGCGATAGCAGTACGTTTACCAGAAACCTGGACGATAGCCAGGCGAAGAGCCAGCCGCCGAAAAACGGCAGCACGATCGTGCTAAAGAACATCGCTTTACTCATTACCAGGTCGTTCATGTTGTCCTCCTTTGGGGTCTATTCAGTGGATGAAAAAGCTTGTGGTATAGCTATATTATATTTCAATGTTTTTGTCAAGATATTTTTCATTTTTTTGGCTAATATTTAATATATTATATTTATGCGCCCTTGCCTTAATGGAGATTAAGCTATAGAATATAAACCATGGGAATAATATTAAAATGGTTGACGCTGACGGCGTCGATAATGATTTCAGCTTACCTTATACCCGGCGTAGTGATTGCCGGTCTTTGGTCGGCCTTGATACTGGCGGCTGTCTTGGGATTGATTAACGTTTTACTGAAGCCAATCCTGGTGATAGTGACTTTGCCGATCAACATCCTCACTTTGGGCCTGTTCACATTCGTGATCAACGCTTTGCTGATCCTCTTGGCTGGAACGATCGTCAAGGGTTTCGATGTGGGCGGCTTTTTGAATGCCTTACTGTTCGGCATCCTGCTGTCGATAGTGAATTTCGTGCTCAGCAAAATTTTGGACCCCCTGAAATAAAAGTTTCGTCAGTCTGACTTTTAGGAATTATCTTTTTGCTTAGACGGGTACGTATGCGCAAGAAAGATAATTCCTAAAAGTCAGACAATCTGTATGAGCTTTCAAAGAACAATGGGGCCATCACGGGATATAGTATAGTGGTAGTACGTACGATTCGGGTTCGTATGGTCCCGGTTCGATTCCGGGTATCCCGACCTTATTATTATTGCGGTTCGACCTGCCTGCCGGCAGGCAGGTTCCGCGCAGCCCGACATGGAAAAAAGATATTGGGCAATAATATTCTTTTCGCTTAACTTATTGGCGCCGCATAACGCGAGCGCTGATAGTTTGGCCAGCCGTCTTTCGGGGCGGATACTCATCAATGTCCAGGGCAAGGGCGAGGCTTGGTATGTCAACCCGGCTGATTTGAAGCGCCATTACCTGGGCCGACCGACCGACGCCTTCAATGTTATGCGTCGGCTTGGCGTGGGTGTGACAGAAAAGGATTTCCAGCAGATCGCCCAGGAGGGGATGCCGGTCGAGGGCAATAAAGCATTGGCCAAAGCCCTGTCGGGAAAGATAATTCTCGAAGTCGAGCGCAACGGCGAGGCTTGGTACATCAACCCGCTCGACTTGAAGAGATATTATCTCGGGCGGCCGAATGATGCCTATGCCGTCATGAGGAGGCTCGGACTCGGAGTCAGACTCAAGGACTTGGCCTTCATTCATAAGCAGGGCTCAAGCGAAGCGGTAGACCGCTACTCAAGCTATGAACATAAGGCGGTGGCAGCAAAGAGCGGCACCTTCCAGACTGATATAGTGTCCATTGATTTATCCAATCCGGGGTTGCGGATAGTCACGGCGACGGCCGATAATTTCAATTGCAAGACCGGCTGCAAAGCCAAGCCGCTTCTCGGTTATGTCGAGGAGCACCCGACGGCCTTCGCCGCGGTCAATGGGACTTATTTCGACACCAGTGCCGAGAAGAAGAATTACTATTTCTTTCCGGTCTATAATTCACGCGAGCAGGTCATGATCAATGATGATCAGTTCAAGTGGTGGACCACCGGGCCGATCATGGCCTTTGACCAGAACAACAAGTTTTATTATTACAAGGATAGCCGTGATTTCAAGAGCGTCGAGTCTTTCGAGTCGGCCCACGGCGTCAAGCTGCAGGCGGCTATCGGCAATAAGCCGCGCATCATCGAGAATGGCATGAACGTCCTGATCGATTGGGAAGTCGATGCCAAGCAGAAGAACGGGCGGTCGACCAAAGGCGCGCTCGGCTACAAAGATGGGAAGCTTTATATCATCAATACCTACAAGGCTACTGTACCGGATTTGGCATCGGTATTGCAGGCTTTGGGCATGGAATATGCCATCAACTTGGACGGAGGCTATTCGACGGCCCTTTTCTATAATGACGAGATGATGGCTGGGCCAGGGCGCGACATCCCGAATGCGATCTTATTCACCACTAAAGATAAATAAATGTTCACCGAATTAGCCAAGGAATTCAAGGAGAAGGGGGAGGTTTATCTTCGGCTGAAGGTCCGGCCTGGCGCTCAAGCCACCGAGGCCAAGGGAATCCTAGCTGGAGAAGAGGGGGACACGATCAAGGTCGATGTGGCGGCTGCGCCGGAGCAGGGCAAAGCCAATCTGGAGCTGGTCCGCTATCTTGCTGATTGGTTCAGCGTCGCCAAGGACCAGGTCAAGATCGTCAGCGGAGCAGGCGACAAGGTGAAATTGGTAAAGATAATCAAGTAAGTATCATATAACGTCTTAGGACTGATCGAATATGCTGGACGCAAAAAAGAATTCACAAAAAATTCCTGAGCACATCGCTATCATCATCGATGGCAACCGCCGCTGGGCCAAGGAGCGCAATCTCCCTAGTTTCGAGGGGCATTATAAGGGCTACAAGAAGATGCAGGAAGTGCCGCAGTGGTTTTTCAGCCGTGGGGTAAAAGTCTTGTCGATTTACGCTTTTTCGACTGAGAATTGGAATCGGGCGGCTGATGAGGTCAATTACCTGATGAAATTATTGAAGCAGGCTATCGATGAGGAGATCGGCTTGGCCAACGAGCAGGGGTTTCGTATCCTCTTGTCCGGGCGCATTGCTGAGCTTCCTGGAGACTTGCCGGAAGCCTGTCAGGAGGCGATGGCTAAGACTCAGGGCAACCGCGATGGCATCTTGAATATCTGTCTTAATTACGGCGGACGGCCGGAGATTATCGATGCTATCAAAAAAATGGTTCAGAACGGCATTACCGAGGAACAGGTGCACGAAGGCATGCTTAAGAAATATTTCTATCAGCCGGACCTTCCTGATCCTGACATGATAGTTCGGACTTCGGGCGAACAGCGCCTGTCCGGCTTTCTGCTATGGCAGTCGGCATACAGCGAATTAGTCTTTCTTAAGAAATACTGGCCGGATTTCGAGGAATTGGATGCGGCCGGATTGATCGAGGAGTTTAACAAGCGCGAACGTCGATTCGGAGGCGACAGTACGCCAGTGACCGCAAATGGCTGACCAGGATCAAAATTCACCGCTCGCCGACCGCATGCGACCGAGAACCTTTGAGGGTTTTTTCGGGCAGGAAGATATCATCGGCGAGGGCAAACTCTTGAGGCAGGCGATCGAGAACGATCGGCTGCCTTCTATGATTTTCTGGGGACCGCCAGGTTCGGGCAAGACCACCCTGGCATATATCATCGCCCAGCAGACGGAATCTCATTTCGTGCAGATCAGCGCCGTGAACAGCGGGGTCAAGGACTTGCGCCAGATCATCGAGCGGGCTGAAACCGATAAAGAGAACGGCATCAGGACAATACTTTTTATCGATGAGATCCACCGCTGGAACAAAGCGCAGCAGGACGGTTTATTGCCGCATCTTGAGAAAGGCACGATCGTTTTGATCGGTGCTACGACCGAGAATCCGAGCTTCGAAGTGCGCGGCGCTTTGCTTTCGCGCTGCCGAGTTTTCGTCTTGAAGCAGTTGGCCGCCGAAGATATCGGCGGCATCATCCGCGGAGCCTTGAGCGATGAGGTGCAAGGTCTGGGCGGACAGGAAATAAAAATCAGCGATGAGGCCGTCCAGCGCATCTCCGAATTGGCCAATGGAGACGCCAGGCGCGCCCTGAATGTGCTAGAGTACGCTGCCAGCGTCAGCAAGAACATCACCCTTGAAACAGTCAAAGAAGCCCTGCAGAAGTCTTATGTCTTTTATGACAAGGATGGGGAAGAACATTACAATATCATCTCTGCGCTTCATAAATCGTTGCGCGGCTCGGACGCCGATGGCGCACTCTATTGGTTGGCGCGAATGGTCGAAGCTGGCGAGGAGCCCTTGTATATTGCGCGGCGCTTGGTGCGGTTCGCTTCTGAAGATATCGGCCTGGCCAATTCGCGAGCGCTCGAGCAGGCCGTGGCGGGATATCAGGCTTGCCATTTCATCGGTTTGCCGGAATGCAACGTCATTCTGGCTCAGGTGGTCGTATATCTGGCCAAGTGCCAGAAGTCGAACGAGCTTTACAAAGCCTACAACCAGGCCGCGGCTGATGTGCGCGAATATGGCAATCTGCCGGTACCGCTGCACATACGCAACGCGCCGACCAAGCTGATGAAGGATCTGGATTACGGGAAAGGTTATAAGTATTCACCGGATCACGATTACAAGGAGGATCAGGAGTACTTGCCGGAAAGGCTTAAAGGCAAAAAATATCTCAAATAGCAATCCGCTTGGTTGGCGTGATCAGGTGCCGATTCCGGCAAAGTAACGCCGAGCCTTTGGAATTGTATTTGTTTATGAGCCTTTACGCTTGCGAGGTTTGTCTTTATTTTTAAATCCCAGTAAGGTACACTATTTAAGTGTTTTGGCCGCATGTTATCATATAAATAATCAGAAGCTAATATTAGAAAAATATGGATTACTATCAAAAATCGCTGGCGCTTCATAAGAAAAAGCGCGGCAAGATCGAAATCAGATCCAAGGTTCCGCTGAAGACTAAGGACGATCTTTCGGTCGCCTATACTCCAGGGGTAGCCGAGGTTTGTCGGGCAATCGGCAAGGACGTGACCCAGTCCTGGGTGCTGACCAACCGATCGAATCAGGTGGCGGTTGTTTCCGACGGTACCGCGATCCTCGGATTAGGCGATCTCGGCCCGGAGGCGGCGATGCCGGTGATGGAGGGTAAGGCCATCATCTTCAAGGAATTCGCCGGTATCGATGCGATTCCGTTGTGCATCGATTCGACCGTGCCAGAGGAAATAATCAAGTTCTGCAAGATGATCGCGCCGAGCTTCGCCGGCATCAATCTTGAGGACATTTCGGCGCCGCGCTGTTTCGACATCCTGGCCCAGCTCGAGAAGGAGCTGCCGATCCCGGTCTTTCACGACGACCAGGACGGCACGGCCATAGTTACGCTGGCTGCGTTGATCAACGCTTGCCGCGTCACCGGCAAGGTGATGAAGGAGCTGACAGTCGTGGTCAATGGGGCCGGTGCTGCCGGCATCGCCATAACCAGGCTGCTTTTGGAACAGGGAGTCAAGGATGTGATATTGCTCGACTCTTCTGGCACCATCTATCGCGGGCGCACCGGCATGAACGGATTCAAGGCCGAAATCGCCAAAGCCACCAACAAGAAGAAGATCAAGGGCGGGTTGACCGAGGCGCTGGTCGGCGCCGACGTCTTCGTCGGGGTTTCCAAGGGCAATCTAGTAACGCAGAATATGGTCAGCACGATGAACGGAGGCCCGATCATTTTTGCCATGGCTAACCCGGTTCCGGAAATAATGCCGGAAGAAGCTTATGCTGGCGGCGCTAGCATCGTCGGTACCGGGCGTTCGGACCTGCCGAATCAGGTCAATAATGCTTTGGTGTTTCCGGGTCTGTTCCGCGGCTTGCTTGACGGCAAAGCGCTCAAGGTCACGACCAAGATGAAGCTGGCCATCGCTGTGGCTGTCGCCTATACGGTCAAGCCGACCAAGACCAAGCTCTTACCGGCAGTAACCGACAAGAAAGTAGTCAAGGCGATCAGCAATACCGTAATAAAATATAGCTAAGTTATGAGAAAAATATTTTTGATATTCCCTTTGTTCGCGTTGATCCTGACAGGCTGCGGCGCCGTCGATAAAAATGAGGCGGCCAAACCGGCAGTTCCGGTCGAAGTCCCCAAGCCGGTGGCGGTAGTATTCGCCCCATCTGATTTCGACGAAGCGACCTTGGCCAAGGTGGAACAGCAGCTGAACCAACGAAACGTACCTTATGAGGCGATAACGATCCAGATAGGCAAGTTCACCGGCCCGCAAGGTCGAGTTGTCGAAGTTAAAAAAGCGACCTGGGAGGTTAAGCCTGAAGATTTCAGGGCGGTCATCTATATCGGCGGCCCAGGAATGGCAAACATTGCCAAAGACGATACCTTGGTGTTCATGGCACAGAAATTTGCCAAGGCAGGGAAGAAGCTGGTGGCTTTCGGTGAGGGCAATGATGTGCTTAGCAATGCCGGACTTCCTGGTGGAGACACTGGAGCACCTGCCGAGCCCGCGTCCGCCAGCAGTGATGATGAAGTAGGACAGATAGTCGAATCGTTAAGCGAATGAGAGCTCTTCGTTGGGTAAAGCTGCTTCATTTGGCGAGTTGGAGTTTGCTGATTGCCAAGCTTCTGACATTCGCCCAGCCGCAGGTGCCGCAGGCCATAAGTTTCGCTTATGATGACAAGCTGGTGCATGCTTTGCTTTTTGGCGGCCTGGTTTTCTTCCTGATCGAAGCAATCGAGGCCTGGTTCAGCCTGCGGTATTGGCAATTGGTCGGATTGGCCCTGTCATTCAGCATATCGTATGCTTTCTTGCTGGAAGCGCTACAGACCTTCATCCCTGGGCGCACAGTTTCTGCATTCGACACGGTCGCCGGCATATTCGGGTCCTTAGTAGCTATAGCCTTGATCTATTGGTTGGATTTCAGCGAGTATCGACGGCCGAAGCTGCTGTTGCAGGTCTGCTGTATCGGCTGCGGCGCCTACGTCTCAACCCTGCTCAAAAAGGATTATCGGGTTACTCTGTATTTTTACAATCCCAATATCTATCCGGAAGCCGAGTATCATAAGCGCCTGGCTGAGACCCGCAAATTCGCCCGCCAATTGGGCCTGAAGCTTTTAGTCGGCAAGTATCACCACGCTGAGTGGCTCGAGTCGGTCAAGGGGCACGAAATGGAACCGGAAAAGGGCGCCCGATGCATCATTTGCTATCGCGATCGCTTGGAGGCTGCGGCGCGTCTGGCAAGCCAGCTCAAATACCGCTATTTCGCCTCGACCTTAACCATAAGCCCGCACAAGATGGCGGCAGCCATCAGCCAGATCGGTAACGAGCTGTCGGTGCGATATCGGGTCAAGTTCCTGGACCGTGATTTCAAGAAGCAAGACGGCTTCAAGAAATCGGTCGAATTGTCCCGTGATTTGGGCCTCTATCGTCAGGACTATTGCGGCTGCGAATTCAGTCTGAGAGACCGCAAGGCCTAACCCATCCGCATTTGATATTTCCCGATCAATCGTGTTATAATATTATGGATTTAATCATTAGCGAAAAAACATGACCAAGGAAAGATGGAATGATATAGTCGGACAAGTAAAAGATAATTTCACCGTCGAAGAGGAGGGCAAGGAGGAACTTCCCGAAGATGAGGGTGTTGGCGAACGCCATTTCGTGATATTTGCCGGCCCGCTCGGCCGCATGATGCTTGAGCTTATCGAAAGGCCGGTAATTTTAGACAAGAAAACAAAATATTCCAATCGTATAGGTTCTCAGACTCAGGTCGAGTACGTTTATAGCGAGGATGAAAAAACCTACAAGATGCACGCTCATCGCTGGGATGATGCGGCAGGGGAATGGCAAGAGATGGAAGCTGGTAAACTATCCTTTTAAATAGCGCTTATCCAATTTTTATGGACAAAGTCAAATCTTCACTCGTAAGTTGGCCAGCCTTGGTGTTGGCGCTTTTGTTTTTGGCGACCGGTTGCTCCTTGCCTTGGGCAAAGAAAGTGCCAGTAATCCAGCCGCCCGTTCCCAAGACGGAAAAACCGGCGACCTCAACCGATGTCTCAACCCAGTTGGCGGCTCAATCGAAAATCAAGAAATTCGCTACCAAAGAAGAGCTTGTCGCGTTCCTGGAGGCAAATCAGAACCAGTCCTATAACGGATTCGGCGGCGGGAGGATGGCTCGCGGAATGATGTTAGAAGCCGCGACTGATTCGTTCGCCGGCGGAATGACAAAGACCTTGGCCGCGCCTGCGGCCAACACCGCCGCAGTCGCCCAAGAGTCGGGCGCCACCGGTGATTTCTCCAAGACTAATGTCCAAGTGGAGGGCGTGGATGAAGCGGATATCGTAAAAACCGACGGCCAATATATTTATGCTTTGAATCGCCAGGAAATCGTGATCGCCTTGGCATATCCGGTGGCTGAAGCCAAGATCTCCAGCCGCTTATCATTCAAGGGACAACCGCAAGAGCTGTATATCAGCGGCAGCAAGCTGGTCGTCTTCGGCCAATCATACGGCAATGAGATAATGGCCAAACAGGCGGTTGATTGCTCGGGTAAGGCCGACTGCATAGCGCCTGACATGCCGGTGATGCAGGGGCAGTTCACATTCATAGAAGTCTATGACGTCAGCGACAAGTCCAAACCGAAGCTTGAAAGGAATCTGGCGCTCGAAGGCTCGTATGTCAATTCCCGGCTGATCGGCGATTATGTCTATTTGCTGACCAGCAAGCAGAGTTACGATTTTTCTCCAGAGCCGCTGCCTTTGGTAATCCGCCAAGGCAAGGCCGCCTTGATGGAAATGCCGCCGGTGTACTATTTCGATATGCCGTATCAATCGTTCAATTTCACGGCCGTTTCCGCCATCAATATCAAAGACAGCACAGCAAAGGAAAAGAGCGAAATCTATCTCTTGTCCGGCACGCAGAATCTTTTCGTTTCCCAGAACAATATCTATATCACCTATACTAAATACCTTGACGAGAACCAGTTGAGGATGGAGGCAACTCGCGAGATTCTGTCTCCTCGGCTGGCGGCTGCGGACAAGGAGCGGATTGCCAAAATCGATGCTGCAGATGAGCAGATACTTTCCTCCGCCGAGAAACAAGCTAAGATTTTTTCCATCATCGCCAGATACCTGATGAAAATGAGCCAAGCAGACCAGCAGAAAATTGAGGAGGCGATCAAGGAGACGATCAAGCAGAAGTATGCAGACATCAGCAAAGAGCTGGAAAAGACGGTCGTGCATAAGATTGCCATTGCCGAAGACAAGATCGAGTATAAGACCGTGGCCGAAGTCCCTGGCATGGTCCTGAACCAGTTTTCGATGGACGAGCAGGATGGCTATTTCCGCATCGCCACCACCAAGAATAGGAGCTGGTCAAATCTGGTGGAACAGAATGAAAACGAGTCTTATAGCAATATGTATGTGCTTGACAAGGATATGAAGCAGGTCGGAGCGCTCGAGAATCTAGCCAAGGGCGAGCGGATCTATTCCGTGCGTTTCTTGGGCAAACGGGCATATATGGTGACTTTCAAGCAGACCGACCCGCTGTTTGTCATCGATCTTTCGGTTCCCGCCGCGCCCAAGGTTTTGGGCGAGTTGAAGATCCCGGGCTTTTCGAACTATCTCCATCCGTATGACGAGAATACGCTGATCGGTTTCGGCAAAGATACGTCCGAGAACCAATTCGGCGGGGTAATCGCCGGCGGCCTGAAGCTGTCGCTGTTCGACGTCAGCCAAGTCGATAAGCCAGTCGAGCTTGATCATTATACGATGGGAGATCGAGGCAGCGATTCAATCGCCCTGTCTGACCATCGGGCGTTCCTCTTCTCTCGAGACAAGAATCTGCTGGTCGTTCCGGTGTCGCTCTACCAGTCTTCCAATAAGATGGAGTGGGGCAAATTCGTGTTCGGTGGCGCAGCCGTATTCTCGATTGACGACAAGAAATTCGTACTGCGGGGCAAGATCGACCACTCTGACAACGGTCAGCCGGGAGGCAACTACTACCTTGATGGGTACTCTTACTATGATAACAACGTCTTGCGCAGCCTTTACATCAAAGATACTCTTTTTACTTATTCAGCCAGATACCTTAAGGCTAACAAGCTGTCCGACTTGGCTGAGTTGAAAAAAATCGGTTTCCGCTCTGAAGTTCCAGTGTCTGAGGCGTCATCAACCGAGGCAGTCGCGCTGCCGGACGATGATGGCTTGCCTTTGGTCCGGCCAGTCACTGGACAAGGGAGCGAGCCGATGTTCAGGGGAAAACAAATTAAATAAAAAATATGTCTTCAAACGCAAAAATCTCAATCGCGACAATCCTCTTGATCACCGCCTTCACCGGCTTGATTTCATGGATCAGCTTCAATGCTCGCCTGCTTGATCAGATTGCCCGTGCTAACAAGCAGAAGAACGGCCAGGTTGATCTAGTAAAGCTCGATGTCGCTTATCGGCAGCAGGTCAGGACTATCGTGTCCCGTCTTGCGGAAATCGGCGACAGCGCAGCGGAGCATCAGGTGCTTGAACTCAGAAGAGAGCTGCTCGACCTGTTCGTTCCTGGGAAATTCAAGCAATTGCATGTCGAACTGGTATTCGCTTTGAACCAGCGCCTGGAATTCATACAACGGGGAGACCAGGAAAAGAAAGTTGCCAGCGATGCAGCGATAAACAAAGCCAAGACAGAATATTCGTGGCTGAACTAGCTCATGTATAACAGACTGCTGCCATTATTGGTATCTTTAGTAGCTTTGGGCGGATTGGAGGCATTGCTAATCAATCATCGCCTTCTTTATGGTGCCGTGATCGCGGTCAATGCCGTAATGGTATGGGCAGTTTGGCGCATGGCCAAGGACAGCTCGGTAAGTAAGGAATGGTGGCATTTTTCTATAATGCCTGTGGTTTATTTCTCAAGCGTCGTGATGTATACGACGCTGCTCAGACTGGAAGATAAATTCTTCATTCAGTTCCTTTATCTGTTTTCAACGGCGGTGCTTTATCTGTTTTTCCGCTTCAGTTATTTTTTCCTGCTGCGCCCGATGTCCTACAAGGTATCATCGATAGAGAACCTGTCCAGCTATGCGAACTTTTTGAGCTTTTATTTCATAGCCGCCTCTCTTTACGGCTTCCAAGCTTTTTTGAAAATGTCTGCCTGGCCGCTTTTGCTGGGCCTGGCCGCAGCTTGCATTTTAATGATTTATCAGCTATTCTGGGCAAGTAAAATAAGCTTCAAATCTAGCGCAACATATCTGTTTGTCATAGCATCCTGCCTGTTGGAAGCCGCTTGGGCGCTCTCATTTTGGCCCTTGAATTTCCACGTAGTCGGCTTGAGCTTAGCGATCGGTTATTATGTTTTAGCCAATTTGGCCCGTTTTACCCTTCTGGGGCAGATAGATGGCAGGAGGATCAAGTACAATCTTTGGTTCGCCGGCGTCAGTCTGGGGCTTTTGTGGCTTACGGCACGCTGGCTCTAGTCGTAAATAATTAGTAATAAATGAAAATGGAAGGCACAAATTCAAACTCCAAATCCTGGCTGATCGCAGTCCTTGTTTTAGCTACTTTGTTGGGCTTGGGCGGCGGTGTCGTAGGACAGCTGGTTTCCCAGTCATATATAATGGAGTCTTACTTCGGCATCCCGGGAGTCAGCGAGATAAATTTTCCCAAGGATTCGCGCTCCAGCCTTGTGATCAGCGGGCCGAAAAAAGTAGTAGTCGAACAGAATGACAAGGTTTACGAAACGGCCCAGTCTGTAAAAACCAGTTTGGCTGGAATTTATCCCAAGAAGACGCCAAACGCACAAGCCGGTGTTATGGACGGCTATTACCAGCCCAAAGAATTGGCGGGACAAGCCCTTGTGATCAGCAGCGATGGCTGGCTGGTTACCGATTTTCGGCCAGAAGGGGAGGAGTGGGGCAAATACGTCATTGCTGCTAGCAACAAGGAGCTATTCCAATCAGATAAGCAGATTTTCGATAGCGTATCCGGCCTGACGTTTGTCCATGTTCCGGCTAAAAACCTGTCGGTGAGAAGCTTCGCCGACCCTTCTAATCTGCAGAGCGGACAAATAGTCTTGTCAGTCAACTGGCTTGGCGTCAACCAGGTCAACATGGTTGCTGATGTCCGCAAATCAGCAGAAGCAGTCAGCCTGACTGATAAATTTTCAGAAGAAATCAGCTTGGTTGATAGCACTATCAAGGAGGCAGCCAGTCCGATAGTGTTCAATCTGGCCGGAGAAATCGTCGGTTTCGTCAATGGCCAGGGCAGAATCATGCCGGCGGCACAGTTCAGGAGCGTCATATCGAGCGTCCTGCTAAAGGGGAAGGTTGAAAGGCCATCGCTCGGTTTGGCATATGTGAATTTGAGTAAACTGGTACCTGAAAAACCGAAGAATGCCGGACAACAGCCTAGCCAAGGCGCTATCGTAGTGAAAAGCCAAGGAGAGACAGAGCGTAAGATCGGACTGAAAGAAGGGGACATCATTACACAGGTCGGAGCGATCATGATTTCTGATTCGATGCCCTTGAATGAAGCCTTGCAGACTTTCAAAGTCGGGGATAAGATCAATCTGGTATTTTGGCGGGATGGCAAGCAGGACGAGATAGCGGTAAAAGCCAACCTTTTGAAGTAATTCTCAACATTGATATAAAGAGGCGCCAGCGAGGCGCCTCTTTTTGTTTCGGCATGAAATGTGGTATAATAAAAACATAAAATAAATTATACTCGTATGCCGATTCGTTCAATGCGTCAGCTAAAAGATGTAGCTGGCAAAGTTGTTTTTTTACGCGTCGATTTCAATGTCCCTTTGGCTAATGGCAAAGTAAAAGAAGATTACAAGATCATAGCCGGTTTGGCCACTATCAGATTCTTGCTCAGATACGACGCCAAAGTAGTCATCGCAACCCATTTGGGCGATCCGGGGGGTAAGAGGAGCAAAAAATACACGACCGAGCCGGTGGCCAAGAGACTAGAGAAGCTTTTGGGGCGCAAAGTCGTCTTTGTTAAGGATTGCGTCGGTCCCAAGGTGGAAAAAGCGGTAAGCGAGATAAAGCCAGGGCAAGTGATTTTTTTGGAGAATCTCCGCTTTTATCCCGGCGAGGAAAAGGATGACAAGCAATTCGCCCGGCAGCTTGCTCGCCCGGCGGACTTGTATATCAATAATGCTTTCGCCGTTTCGCATCGGGCCCACGCCTCGGTCAGCGCCATCAAGTCACACCTGCCTTCTTACGCCGGGCTGCTGCTTGAGCAGGAAGTGAACAGTATTGAGCGGGCACTGAAGCCGAAAAAGCCATTGGTCGTCGTCATCGGCGGGGCCAAAATCGGAACCAAGCTGCCGATCATCAGTAATTTCATCAAGAACGCCTCGCAGATCCTTGTCGGCGGCGCAGTGGCGAACGATTTCTTACAGAGTCTAGGCTACGAGGTGGGAAAGTCAAAGGTTTCGGGCGACCCCAAACTGGCCAAGCAAGCAGTCGCCATGTATAAGAAAGCTGGCAATAAGAAAATCATCCTGCCGCTCGACTTGGTAGTCTCAAAGAAGAAGGATGGCAAAGGCGCTCTGGCGGTCAGAAGCGTCAGTACGGTGGGCAAGGATGAGTATATTTACGACATCGGACCCAAGACTATAAGTTTTTATAGCCGGTACTTGAAACAGGCTAACACGATTGCCTGGAATGGCCCGATGGGCTGGTTCGAACAGGATAGTTTCAAGCATGGCACGGTCGCGCTTGCCAGGGTCATGGCCGCCAGGTCAAGCGGTAGGGCATTCGGGGTGGTAGGCGGAGGAGAGACGGTTGAAGCCTTGAAGATGGCCGGGATGTTCGATCAGGTTGATTGGGTTTCGACCGGTGGCGGGGCGATGTTGGATTTCTTAGCCGGTGAGCCGATGCCGGGGTTAAAGGGCATAATCAAATAAGCAGATGATGTTCGGTTTAAAAAACCAAAAATCAGGCTTCACGTTGATCGAGGTTCTGGTCGTGATCGCCATTATCGGCATCCTGTCGACTCTTGGCAATGCCGCTTATAGCTATGCCAGGAACAAAGCCAAGATCGTGAAAGCCGGGGCTGACGCCGAACAGATAGAGAAAGCTATCACCGTAATGGCCAATGACACCTTGCTCTGGCCGGGCGGGCAGGCCGTGGATAAGGTTAATCTGACAGTGGGGGTTGAAATATGCGTCTATCTAGCCGACAACTGTGCTTATGGCTTGGCTGCGCCAGAAGCTGGCCTGGTCGCCTCCGACGGCACCTTCCTTGGTTGGAACGGTCCCTACATGACCAGTATTCCCAAAGACCCTTGGGGCAATCAGTATTTTTTCGATACCCATTACCAAGTGCAAGCGGACGGCTCTCCGTGCGACGGCGAGAGCACTTGTTCTCCGGCAGTCGTTGTCGGATCGTACGGGCCGAACGGCACGGGAAACAAGCTTTATAATAAGGACGATGTAATAAGGATCATGACTAAATAATATCAAATATACTATGGCTAAAATCGATAAAATCCACGCTCGGGAAATATTGGATTCTCGAGGAAACCCGACCGTAGAGGTCAAAGTCTACCTGTCTGACGGCACCGCAGCTAAGGCCAGCGTTCCTTCAGGCGCTTCGACCGGCATTCACGAAGCATGGGAGTTGCGCGACGGCGACAAGCAACGGTATGAGGGCCAGGGCGTACTGCAGGCCGTCAAGAATGTAAATGAGCAGATCAGTCAGAAAATCGTCGGCATGGATGCTGAAGACCAGGAGGCTATCGATCGGGCCATGATCGCCCTCGACGGCACGGAAAACAAATCCAAGCTGGGCGCTAACGCCATTTTGGGCGTCTCTCTGGCTTGCGCCAGGGCTGCCGCCACGTCCAAGAAACAAGAGCTTTACGATTACTTGGCAGGGACTTTCGATTTTTCCAAAGACTTCCGTCTTCCGACGCCATCATTCAACATCTTCAACGGAGGCAAGCATGCCGACACTAATCTTGATTTCCAAGAATTCATGATTCTGCCGCTCTCAACCATCAGCTTCAAGGAAAAGGTCCGCATGGGATCGGAAATTTTCCACAGTTTGGGACGGGTCTTGAAATCCGCCGGCTTCGACACCGATGTCGGCAATGAGGGCGGGTATGCTCCAGATATAGTTTCCAGCATCCAAGCCATAGAATTGATCGTGGCCTCAATGATCAAGGCCGGTTATAAGCCGGGCAAAGAGGTCGGACTGGGCATCGATGTCGGTTCGTCGCAACTGTTCAATCCCGAGACCGGAAAATATATCTTCAAGCTGGATCAAGCCACTTTTTCCAATAGCACCCTGGTCGGGCTCTATCACGAGTGGTGGCGTAAATTCCCGATCATCTCTATCGAGGACGGCTTGGCAGAAGACGATTGGGCTGGCTGGCGCGATCTGACCAAAGAGTTAGGCAGCGAGATGCTCTTGATCGGCGACGACCTTTTCGTGACCAATACGGCCCGTCTGCGCAAGGGCATCAAGGAGAAGGTTGCCAATGCTATCCTGATCAAGGTTAATCAGGTCGGCACTTTGACCGAAACCATGGAGTGCATCAAGTTGGCCCAGAAACACAAATACAAGATCATGGTTTCCCACCGTTCCGGAGAAACTTCGGACGATTTCATTGCCGACTTGGCGGTAGCTGTCGGCGCTGAATATATCAAGTCCGGTTCGCTTTCAAGGAGCGAGCGCTTAGCTAAGTATAATCGTTTGATGGAAATCGAAGATATGATCGAATCGCAAACGACAATCAAGACCAAACATGCAAAAAATAAGAATAAGTAAACCGGCCATACTTGTAATTCTTGACGGCTGGGGCGTCGATCAGGCCAATCGCGGCAACGCGATCACCTTGTCCAAGACGCCGAACTTGAATTTTCTTTTGAAGAATTACCCCAATACTTTGCTGGGCGCTTCTGGGCGTTTTGTCGGTTTGCCTAACGGCCAGGATGGCAATAGCGAAGCCGGTCACATGAATCTTGGAGCCGGACGCATCGCCGAACAAGACGCCGTCCGCATCAGCCGCAATATTGCCAACGGCACGTTCTTCAAGAATCCGGCTTTTCTGGAAGCAGTCAACCACGCCAAGGAAAATCATGGCAATGTCCACCTGATGGGCATGCTGGGAAATAATATGACCGCTCATAGCGACCCGGACCACCTTATAGCATTGATTGCATTTTTGAAAAAAGAAGGAGTGCAGAGGATTAATCTCCATCTTTTCACAGATGGCCGCGATTCTCCGAAATATGCCGCCATCAAGCTGATGCGGCAATTGGAGAAGTCGTTTACCGGAGTCGAGACTATCAATACGGTAATCGGTCGCTTTTATGCCATGGATCGGAAGAAAGTTTGGGAACGGACAGAAATGTCTTATAACGTGCTTGTCGAGGGAGGCTGCGATGCTGACGAGTGCCGTTGGTCGCTAAATCCCGAAGAGGCCATCACCGAGGCCTACAATCGCGGAGAAAGCGACGAATATATCCTGCCCTATATTATCGGCCGCCCCGGCAAGCCTTACCCCCGCATCGCCGATGGTGATAGCGTCATATTTTATAATCTGCGTTCTGACCGGGCACGCCAGCTGGCCAAGGCTTTTGTCCAGCCCAATTTCAACGAATTGAACCCCGGCTCCTTCAAACGCCGTGTCGTTTTCAAGAATCTCTGCTTCGTTGCCATGACGGACTTCGGCCCCGATTTGGACAGCATCTTGTCGGCTTTCCCGAGTCCGGACCTGACCGACACTTTGCCAATGCAGCTCAAGGAGCGGAGCCAGCTGTATATCGCCGAGACTGAGAAGTATGCCCATGTGACTTATTTTTTCAATGGCGGATATTCCGATCCTGTTGCAGGAGAGTCGCGCATCTTGGTGCCGTCTCCCGATGTCAGGTCTTACGACGAGACGCCGGAGATGAGCTCCAAGGGTTTGGTTAAGGAGGTGATAAGCAATCTGAAAAAGAAAAAATTCGATTTTACGACCTTGAATTTCGCCGCCCCGGACATGATCGGGCATACCGGAAATCTCGAAGCGGCGATCAAGTGTTGCGAAGCTGTGGACGGCTATGTCGGCAATCTGGTCGAGGCTTATCACAAGATTGGCGGCACGGTTATCATAACAGCCGACCATGGCAATATCGAGCGGATGATCAATCTTCAGACCGGCGAAATTGACACTGAGCACACGACTAATCCTGTGCCGTTCATCTTGGTCAATCAGGAAATGAGAAACAAGGTCAAGCTGCGCACCGATGGCGTACTGGGTGATGTCGCCCCGACCATTCTAGACCTCTTCGGGTTGCCGCTGCCTAAGGCGATGCCCCGCAAAAGCTTATTGTTAAGATAATATATGTTAAGCAAAGACCAGCAATTGAAGAAGCCGAAACCCGTCGTTTTGGCCGTCCTCGACGGGTGGGGCATCGTGCAGCCTTATAGCGGCAATGCCATCAGCCAAGCGAACACTCCGACGATGAAAGAGCTTATTTCCAAATATCCGGCCATGACCATACGCGCCTCGGGTGAAGCCGTGGGTTTGCCTTGGGGCAAAGACGGCAACAGCGAAGTCGGTCATTTGAACTTGGGAATGGGTAGGATCATGTATCAGGACCTTCCTCGTATCAACAAGTCAATCAGCGACAACAGCTTCTATCAGAATCGTGCCCTGATCGATGCCATCAAGCACGTCAAGGACAAAAAGTCCAAGCTCCATGTCATGGGCCTGGTTTCCAATGGCGGCGTCCACGCCTCGATCGAACATTTGCAGGCGTTGCTCGTCTTGGCGAAGGAGCAGGGCATCGAGCAAGTCTATATACATGCGATTCTGGACGGCCGCGACACGCCCTATAATAGCGGCTTGAATTATTTGAAAGACATCACCAGAACGATTGCCGAATACGGCGTCGGCAAAATAGCGACTATCTCCGGCCGATTCTACCCGATGGACCGCGATAATCACTGGGATCGCATTGAAAAAGCTTATTTGGCAATGACTGCCGGCCAAGGCAATAAGTCGAGCGACCCGGTCATGGCGGTGGAGGACAGCTACACCAAAAAGATATACGATGAAGAGTTCGTCCCTACAGTCATCGAGCAGGGTGGCAAAGCGGTCGGCTTGGTGGAGCAGGGGGATTCCTTGATCTTTTTCAATTATCGCCCCGATAGAGCCAGGCAGATCACTAAGGCTTTCGTCCTGCCGAGCTTCGACAAGTTCAGCCGGCCAAAATATCTGACCGACCTGCTTTATGTCTGCTTTACGCAGTATGAGAAGGACATCCCGGTGGAAGTCGCTTTCCCTCCAGAGGAAATCAAGGACACTTTGGGCGAGATTATCGCCAATGCCGGATTGAAGCAGTTACGGATCGCGGAAACTGAGAAGTACGCCCATGTGACTTATTTCTTCAATGGCGGGCGCGAAACCAAATCAGAAGGAGAGACGCACGACTTGGTGCCTTCGCCGCCGGTCCCTAGTTATGATATGAAGCCCGAGATGTCGGCTCCCGAGGTAACGGATAAGTTGCTCAAGGCTATAAATGAAGACCTGTATGATTTCATCTTGGTCAATTACGCCAATGCCGACATGGTGGGGCATACGGGCAATATCCGTGCCACTAGCCAGGCATGCGAGGCGGTTGATAAATGCGTGAAGAAGCTGGTCGACGCGGTGCTGGCCAAGGGCGGCGTGATGATGATTACGGCTGATCACGGCAACGCTGAGGCAAAATTCAATATGCAGACCGGCAGCATCTCGAAAGAGCATACGGCCAACCCGGTACCTTTCATTATAGTGGGGAAGGAATTCGAGGGGCGGCGCATCGGCAGCCAAGACGCTTATGGCGGCGATCTGAGCCTAGTCCAACCGCAGGGCATCTTGTCAGATGTCGCTCCAACCGTACTGCACATCCTGGGTATAGAGAAACCTGAGGCTATGACCGGAAGGTCTTTGGTTTAAACTTTGATTCCGGTATAATCATATTATGACCAATAGGATAGAAAAACTATTCATTTTCCCAGCGGCAGCATTGCTGGTTCTTTGCATCGGCTGGGCAATCGCCGCCCCCTCGCCTGACGCCATCGGCGTCCGAGTCGCCCCTAACCCGAAGCACTACTCGGCCCAGCGCTGGTATCAGTCGCAAGGCTTCAAGGGCTCGCCCCAAGCTTTGGTCGTCGACGGTTATGAGGCCATCCGTGACGGACGGACTGTCTATATCGATGTTGCCAATATCGTCGAAGCGGCCCCGGCCAACAACGAGATTTCGACCAATGATCAATTCTTCACCAATATTTTCATCATTTCCTATAATCAGGATGCTGAGAAGGCGACCGAGGATATCTTCGGGCAGATCCTGGCTAATTGGAAGTTCAACAACAATATACTCAAAGCGGGAACCTGCAACCAGACCGCGACGCAGTCTTGCATCTATGGTCCTACTTGCGTCGCCCCTGAATGCCCGACCTGCGCTAAGGGTGAATACTGCATAAGTTCCCATGATGTTTCTGTCCGTGATACCAAGCGTTTGGCCGACCTTAACGACTTGAATGAGCTTCTGGTCGCCTATAAAGCCAAAAATGGAGGCCTTTGCCCCAAACTCGAATCCGGTTCCTATCTGCCCAATAAGACTATCTCAACTTGGCCTTCATGGCAGGAGACTTTAGGCAAGGCCTTGGGTGCTAACCTGCCGTTCGACCCCATCAACAGGATGGGCGCTTGTGCCGGCTTCAATTCTCAGACCTGCTGGAACGAGACTACAAGGTCTTTCGCTGACCCGACTCCAGCCGATGCCAATTTCGACCTGCCTGACGGCAGTCGGGCGTATATCTATATGTCTAGCCCCGACGGTCGCAGCTGCAGCTTTTTTGTCGCCACTGAATCCGGCCTGGTTTGCAATGCCGCCGGAGTCTGTTCGGTGGGGAATAATCTGGGAACTCCCAATCCTTTTTCTATAGTGCCGGGGGCAATCGTCGTTACGGGCGCCTCCAATACTCCGCCAACCATCGTTTGCGGCAGCATGTCATCATTCCCTAAAGACCCGTTTTCCGGTTTCGTCTCCGTCTTCGATATCGACCGCGATCCGATCAGCGGTTGGCAGGTCGATCCGCTTTCTCCGGCCAACTGGGCGGCCTGGCAAGCAGCCGGATGGGTCTGGCAACCCGGACAGACGAGTCTAGTGTTTGCAAATACTGCCGTTCCGAACCAGAAAAAGCTCGTCGCCCAGCAAGGAGGTAACACCGGCAATTACCAGGCTCGCGTCACCGTTTCTGACGGCATCAGCACGAGCAGTAAGCTGTGCAACATCACCATGGGACCATCTCTGCCGATTATCCAGGCGCTCAATGTGAAGGCCAAGGCTGGGAATTATGCCACCACTACTATTTTCGGCTATGAGACCAACAAGAGCTATGGCTTGACTTTTTCGATGACCGGCGACAAGGGCAGCGGACCGATTGCCAATTTCCTGACCTGCACCTCGACCAGTCCGGTTGTCGGCGAGCCCGACGGCAAATTCAATTGCTACGTCAACCAGAAAATAACCTATCAGCCAGGCGTTTATACCGTGACCGTGACCGGCACCGATACGCAAGGCGATACGGCCATGACCAGTTTCATCTTCGACATAACGAACACGCCTCCACGGGTCAATTCCGTCACCTGCGATCCGGTTATCCGAGCCTTGGGCGCTTATTCCTGCACGATAACGGGAGTTGATGATGAAGGCAACGCGATAACCAACTACTCTGTCGTCGGCTTGCCCCCGGGCTTGTCGGTCACGACCGCTGGAGGAGTCGGTACGATCAGCGGAATCCCGGCTCTAGTAGGAGCGGGACCGCATGCCCTCTCTATCGTCGCTACCGATGAATATGGTTTTTCCGGACCGGCGACGGCTTTCAATCTTCAAGTCAATAATTTTTGCGGTGACGGTGTCAGCCAGCAACCCAATACCGAAGGGGCTGGCGGTTCGGCTGCGGGGGCTGAACAATGCGACGGGACCGACGGAATCGCGCCCAACCCCCCAGGCAGCGCGCCGAACCGCCAATACGGCTGTACTACCGTGGGCACCAATGTCCAATTGACTGGCAACATGTTTTCCGGGACGAATCTGAGCTGCGGGCTGGCTGGCGCCAACGTCACCGGGTCGTGCAACGCCGCTTTTTGGACTTATAATTTCGTTACCCCGGCCGTCAGTCAATATTTTGCCACGGTTGAGACCAGCAATTGGGGTACCTCACCCTATGGCTCGCTTGAGACTTTCGCGCCGGTCGGCGGAGAAGAGAACGTCTGCCCGCAGGCTGGCGTACAGCATCACGTCAGGGTGCTAGTTGATGGCAACTACAAAGGCGAATTTTGCGCCAATGCAGCAGCTCCGGGCGGCGCCAACTCTTTCAGCAATGTCGCCCTAGGTCCTTTGACCGGCGGCAATCACGTTTTGCGTCTCGAGTGGGACAACGATTGGACCTACAATCCTGACAACATTTGGGGTACGGCCGACGACGCCGACTCCAATATCAAGATTTATACGATCAAGGTTGATGATAAGCCGTGCCCCGAGGGCGGCAATTGCGCTGGCACCTGTGTCCAGTTCGGGGGCTATTGCGGTGATAGCATTGTACAGGCTGAATATAACGAGAACTGCGAGAACTCCGTGACCGATTCGGCTCAGCGGTGCGGCATCTTGAATACCAATAGCATACTCGATTCTGACGGTAGCGCCTTCGATTGCGGCACTTTGGCTAATAATACGATTGGCCAGGGCGGCATCGACAGCCTTTACGTAGCACTTTGCGACTCTTGCCAGATCGGTTGCCAAGCTGACCCGAATCGGAACAAGCTCGGTATGGGCTGCTATTTGGGTCAGGCCAGCCCAGTCGCGCCACCACCGCCTGGATCGTGCCAGAAGGGCGTTTGGACCTGCCAAGCCAACACCATGGTCTGCCAAGACGTTTTTCCATCTCCGAAATTCGATTATTGCTGCGCCGGCCAGGACAACCTGATCAAGACCAATGCTATCGGCCCATTTACTATTGTCAGGGCAGACGCCACCGACTTGGTCGTGCCGTCTTTCGTCGGGGTTTATGCAAATGTCGGGACGGTGTTCAACTATTATAATTGCGATCAGGTCTGCCAAAAGGTCGGCAAGGTCTGTATCGGTGTCGGCTTGAATGACCATACGACCAACGCCTGCAAGTCGATAGTCCACGATGTCGGCGGCGCTTGCAGCTGTTCCAACGGCATTAACCAATATGATGACGACTGCAAGTCAAAGTTCAGCTTAGCCGGAGCCAGTACGGTCGTGTCTTTGGCTGCTGCCGATTGGGGCTATGCCTGGAATTGGGTTTTCGGCTATCAGGGCGTATGCAACGACTGTTCAGCCGTTGCCGGCTTGAGCCAGTTCTACCAGGTCGGCGAAACCGCCTGCTATTGCCAATAATTATGAATAAGGAAAATAAAAAGAAAATCATCATCGGCTCAGCTATTTCGGTATTATTGATATTGGTAGCTGTAGCATATTATTTCAACAGCCGCAGCGAGGGGGAGACAGTCACGCCAAGGTCTTCGACGTCGACCCAACCCGTCTCTGTAGCCAATGCCAAGCCGGCAGCAAAAAGGCCGATGCAGATGGCCGAGGCGAAGCAGCCAAGCCTCGACAGCTGCGCCAAATCAGACGAGGCCAGCCGCAAGTCATGCGTCAACCAGTATTATTCAAGCCAAGCTTTTTTAGAAGAAGACACTAGGATCTGCCTTAAAGTCGATGATTATACTCTCCGAAACCAGTGCCTATATAATCGCCTGACGCCGCTGAAGAAGCCTGATGAGTGCCGTCGCATTGCCGATGCCAATTTCCGCGACCGTTGCCAAGAGGACATCGGCATGAGCGTGCAGGGTGCCGATTATTGCGACAAATTCGATGACGAGCCGAGTGAGAAGCAAGAATGCGTCGATCGCGTTACGGCAATCGAGGCCTCAAAAAGGGGTGACATCCAGGCTTGTGCCGGCATCAAGACTCTCGAATACGGCTTTTTATGCGAAATCAACGCTATGAAGCAAAAAGGGAATGTCTGCGAAGAAATCTCCGATGTTAAAAAAAGAAATCTCTGCATCTCGAGGGTTCAATTTTCACGAGCCAAAGATAAGGCCGATTGCGATAAGCTGCCAGACGAGACATATAGGAGGGTTTGCAACAATATCCTGGGCGTCAGTCTTGATGATAAGACCCCGTTCGATTCCGATAGCGATGGGCTGAACGATTATCGCGAGCTATGGATAAGCACCGATCCTTTCAACCCGGACACCGACAGCGATGGGCT
This sequence comes from Candidatus Falkowbacteria bacterium, assembly GCA_013336275.1. Lineage (NCBI taxonomy): Bacteria > Candidatus Falkowiibacteriota > Candidatus Falkowiibacteriota bacterium. The sequence continues at coordinate 16,174 of JAAXUA010000004.1, read as the reverse complement.
TAACGACGATGCGGAATATAATGTTAATTTTACCGACCCGATAGATCCTGACTCTGATGATGACGGCTTGAAGGATGGCGAGGAGGTGGCCAAGGGCACTAATCCCAAAATGCCGAACAGGCCAGGGACCGTCAATAAAGTAGACACTGACGAGGACGGACTATTGAATTCCGACGAGGTCAAATGGGGAACTAATGCCGTCAATTCCGATACCGATGGCGATGGCGTTATGGATGGTGCCGAGATCGGCAACGGAACAGACCCCTTGGGTCCGGGCTGGCAACAAGATGCCGACAGGGACGGGTTGATCGATGCGGATGAGATTTTTTATCTGACCAACCCGCTCAAAGCCGATACTGATAGCGATGGCACCAAGGATGGAGAGGAAATAAAGATGGGAAAAAATCCCCTCGGCAAAGGCCAGATGGACTTCGACCTGGACGGCCTCACTGATGCTGATGAGGCGAAATATGGCACCAGGCCCGGCCTTAAAGATACGAATAGCGACGGAATCGATGACAGTGAGTCCATACGCAAAAAGGTCAATCCAACGAGCAATGACTCCGACGGCGATAAATTGTCGAACAGTTTCGAGATCAAGTCGAAAACCAACCCCTTTAATAAGGACACGGACAAGGACGGCTTGAATGATTTCGACGAAGTGGAGAAATACCACTCGAACCCGCTCAAGGCCGACACGGATGGCGACGGTTTCACTGATGCCAATGAGGTGAGCAAGGGTTTCAACCCGCTTTCGAAAATCAACAAAAAATAACCCGGCACTGAATAAAAGTCCTATTATGCCTGAACTCCCAGAAGTCGAAACTATAGTCAGGGATCTGCATGGATTCTTGGCTGGACAAAAAATAAGCGGATTTCAAATAAAAAACCCCCTGGCTGGCCGAAGCAATGGCCAGCTTAATTTGGGATTGCCGGAATTCAAGTCAAGGATTACGGGCCAATCGGTCAAAAAGGTCAGCCGTCGAGCCAAGACATTGGTTTTTGAGCTCGACCAGGATTATCTTTTGATCCACTTGAAGATGACCGGCCAGTTGGTTTATCAGTCTTGCCGCAAGGAAGCTTGCGATACTGTCGCTGGCGGACATCCGATAGTCGGGGTCGGGAACGAGCTGCCTAATAAATTCACGCGAGCTGTTTTGGACTTTGCTGACGGTTCGCATCTGTATTTCAATGATGTGAGGCGCTTCGGTTGGCTGCGGCTGGTATCGTCAGACGAATGGTTGGCTTATGAAAAATCACTGGGCCTCGAGCCGCTCGAAAAGGGATTTACTCTCGATTATTTTTCTAAGTCCATCAGTAAGAAAAAAAACTCAACCATCAAGCAAGCCATCCTGGAGCAGAAATATTTTGTCGGAGTCGGAAATATCTATGCGGACGAGTCGCTGTTCGCATCCAAAATCAAGCCAGCTCGCAAGGTTTCGAGCCTCTCGGCTGACGAAGTAAAATCGCTTTGGCTGGCCATTCCTAAAATTTTAAAATCAGCCATCAAGCACCGCGGAACGTCATTCAATGATTATCGCGACGCCCGAGGGAAGCGCGGCAATTTCGTCAAGATGCTCAAAGTTTATGGCCGGTCCGGGCAACCTTGCACTATTTGCGGTCAAACACTGTCCAAAGCCAGGATCGGGGGCAGGGGAACGGTCTGGTGCGATCATTGCCAGGTGTAATATTTTGGGAATAATGCGGAAGATGGTATAATTTAAATAGTTATGCCGCCAATCAAGGAGAAGGAAAAAAAATTCAATTTTGATTATCTGCAGATGATTGAGTCTGCTGATGTTTTTTTTGTTGTAATGGACAAAAATGGTAAAGTTGCAAAGACAAACAAGTACACTTCGGATGTTTTGGGCTACAAAGAATCAGAGCTGACTGGCAAGGATTTTATAAAAATTTGCCTTGCCGACAGCGAAAAACATCGGCAGATTTTCAATGATGTCGTCTCGGGAAAGCTAGCGATGCCCAACGTCTACAGGGATGAAGTGATTTCCAAAAGAGGAAAAAGATTCATTGTTAGTTGGTCCAGTATTTTGGTTAAAGACCCTTTCGGTGGCTTCTTGTTTTCAATCAGTATCGGCCATAACATTTCGGACGAAGCGCATGAGCAAGAGCGCCAAGAGGAAGGAAACCAGTTGATGGAGGCAATATTCCATGGCTCACCTTACGGTATTATTTGTTTTGATAAAAAATTGGTAGTATCTCACTGGAACGAAGCAGCTGAAAAAATTTTTGGATATACAAAAGAAGATTCTGTCGGCAAGGTAACACCGACGATTCCAAAAAGTGAAATATCTTCAGCTATAGAGAAGTACTCGTCAGTATTTAACGAAGGCAAAAAACTCAATTACGAAGCTGTCCGAAAAAGAAAAGACGGCTCCCCTGTTGCCATAAAAGTTGTTGCTGGTCCGATTACTGATTCGAAAGGCAAAATCATCGGCGCCATGGCGATGGTTGATGACGTTACTGAAACAAGAGAGTCTGAAAAAACTTCAACTTATCTTAAAATTGGTGTTGAAAAATCTGACAGCTCAATCATACTCATGGACGATTCTGGTAAAATAATTTATGTAAACCGGGCTTTCGAGGATTTGTATGGTTACTCCCAGGCCGAAGTTATCGGTCAGACCACAAGATTTTTAAAATCTAAAAAACAGAGTGATTCAGAATATAATTTCAGATGGAAAGAGCTCAAGGAGGGCGAGTCCATAAGGAATGAAATAATAAATAAAACAAAAAATAACAAGGATATAATTATCGCTAATTCGACAAATCCAGTAATTGATGCGACCGGCAACATATTGGGCTTTATTGCAATACAGCATGACGTCACAAAAGAAAGGGAAAGTGAGAAAAAATTAAGCATGCTAACTGATTTAAATCAGAAAATTATTGACAGCTCGCCCATGGGGATATTTATTTTAAACGAAAATGGTGTGGTTGAGTATGTTAACAAGAAAATGATAGATATTTCCGGCAGCCCCAAGGACAAGCTGCTTGGATGTAATCTATTGAATAACGAGAACTATCTCCGTCTTGGGCTGAGTGAGAAAATCATGGATGCCATACATCAGGGGGTATCATTCGAAACAGAACCACTGAAGTATCGCTCTTTGTTAGGCAAGAAAGAAACCTATCGTATTTTTTCAGGCACTCCTATTGACTCCACAGTACAAGACTTCAAGAAGATATTAGTCACCGTCAGGGATGTTTCTGAGCTGGCTCATCATAATGAAGAACTGGAGCGATTCAATGGCTTGATGGTTGGCAGGGAACTTAAAATGGTCGAACTCAAGAATCAGGTTCAACTACTGAAGAAACGGATCGCTGACACGGAACCGAAGACAAACCGCGAATCGTCGAAGCTATCGTTCGGAGACGGTCAGGGTTACGAGAAAGCATTGGTTGAGTTGACTGATGACATGGACCGGCTGATCGGGGAATACGGCAGCTTTTTTTCGATCGACTTGCCGAAGTCCAAGCTAAAGATACTTGAAAAATACCAACTTCGCCATTCGGTCAGGAACCTGATCAATCGTAACATCGAATCGAAGAAGATTTTAATGCAATTGATAAAAAAGAATGAAAGATCATAATCTGGCCGACATTGTCGCCAGGCTGATACAATCAGAGAAAGACATAAAATCCAAATTACAGCTGCTCCTGGCTCAGCGCCAAGGCGAAGACGATGCGGCCGCTCTGCAGTCATTGGTGAAGTCTAAGGATGGGTCCACTTTGGAGCTGAATAAGATATTCGATCTGCTGAATTAGTAATCTATCGATATGAAAAAAATAATGTTGGCATTTTTAGCGCTTGTCTTGGTTTTTGCGGCCGTGATGGTTTCGATCTCTCTTTATGACAATGGGCTGGTGGCGCCGCAAGAGGAGGCGCTCGGCGTGACGGAGAGCTCGATTCTTTTGGGATCATCGTTGCCGATGACTGGACACGTAAGCTTTTTCTCGGAGTATTATTACGGCGGCCAGGCTTTTTTCGACAAGATTAATGAAGATGGCGGCTTGTATGGCCGCAAGATAAAGGTAAAGGTCTACGATGACCAATATGACCCCGCCAAGACGGTGGTCAACACCCAGCGCCTGATTTCAGAGGACAAGGTATTCGCCCTCTTCAATTATGTCGGCACGCCGACCGGTATCAAGGCGCTGCCGCTGGTAGACGAGGCCAAAGTGCCGCTGGTCGGTATCGGTACCGGTGCCAATGTTTTCCGCAACCCGGTGCAGCCATATATTTTCAATTTGCGGGCATCGTATTATCAAGAAGCCGAGGCCTTCATCAAGGGCGTGGTTGAAGACCTCAAGATGACCAAAGTGGCAGTCTTCTATCAATTTGACGATTACGGATTCGACGGTCTCAAAGGCGCTGAAATCGCGCTTGCCAAATACGGCCTGAAGCCGATAGTAACTGCCAGTTACCAGCGTGGCAGCTTGGATGTCGAAGCGGCCGCCGAAACGATAAGCAAGTCGAATGCCGAAGCCGTATTCATGGTCAGCGTTTACGCTCCGGCCACCAAATTCATAAAAACAATCAGAACCAAGGACTATAATCCGGTTTTCGGCAATTTGTCATTCGTCGGTTCAGAGGCCCTGGCAGCCGAATTGGGTGTCACAGGCAATGGCGTCGTGGTGACCCAGGTCGTGCCGCCGCAAGCAGAGAAGAATTTGCTGATCGGTGTGGATGAGTATATCACGACGATGAAAAAATATTATCCTGAGAAGAGGCCCACCTTCAGCGGGCTCGAGGGGTACCTTGATGCGAAGATCGTAGCCGAGGGCCTTGAGCGCGCCGGACCGAAACCCACGGTAGAGAAGTTCATACAAGGGTTGGAATCGATCCGTAAGTATTCGCTCGATATCGCCTCGTCAGTCAATTTCAGCAAGGACAATCATCAAGGCATGAACAGGGTCTATCTGACCTATATCAAAGATGGCGAATTCATTCTCTTCACGGATTGGCAGGAGGCAGTCAATGAAAAGAATATAAAATAATGCACTCGCTCAAAGACAAAATCTTGCTGTATATCCTGTTGCCGGTGGCCCTGGTGGTCATCGGGTTCGTGTATTTCAATTTCAGTATCCAAACGGTCATAAGTGAGCATTTCCAGGGGCACGCCGATGAAGCGGCAGAAAAGATGTCTTTCATGGCCAAGGATGCTATCTTGCTGGGAGACAGGCAGAGACTGACCCAGATTATCTTTGATGAGAAATACCTGTCGAAGGGAATTTCATATTTGGCAGTTTATGACAAGGACGGCAAGGTTCTAGCTGACACCAATCTGGGTAAGAATGCCACGGACCCTATATTCTTCCAACCAGTCGACACTTCGCACGTGGCAGTCTATGGCAAGGATGGCAAGAGCGTTTATGCCGAGAAGCAGGATAATCTGACGAGCGTCAGCACGACTACTGCCATGGACAGCAAGATCGAATTCGTGAGACAGAAGACCTTTGTCGATGATGATGCGGGGCAGCGGTACTACCTGACGGACATACCAGTGCATGCCGGACTTTATGATATCGGGTTGATCAGGATTGTTTTCAACTTCAGCGAACTGACCGAAGAGCTGAACCGCATGGGCAAGATGCTGTTCATCTTCGGTGCGGTTTTCTTCGTGATGCTGATATATCTGGCGGGGCATCTGTCAAAGTCGGTCATCGCGCCGGTCAAGGAATTGACCCGGGTGGCTCAGCAGTATGCTAACGGCGACTTCAATTCCTTCGCCCAAGTGTCAAGTCTGGACGAGATCGGCGACTTGGCGGTCACTTTCAATATGATGAAAAGCAATCTCGAGCTGAGCCGCAAGAAGCTGGTCGAAGAGAAGAAGGCGGTCGAGACTAAGGCGGCAGAGCTTGAAGCCTGGCAAAAGACCGCAGTCGCCCGTGAGCTTAAGATGGTCGAGCTTAAAAACAAGATCAAATATCTGGAAAATAAGAACGATTACAATACTAAAGCATAATTTATGCAAAATTTAAGCGAAAAATTCGTCTGGCCCTTGCTTCGGATCTTGATGGGGTGGTATTTTTTATGGCCGTTCATCGATAAGATTTTCGGTCTGGGTTTCGGCACGCCGGCCGGCAAGGGGTGGCTCGACGGCGTTTCTCCGACCTACGGTTTTTTGGCCAAGGGGACCAAAGGGCCGTTCGCAGCGTATTTCCAGGCATTGGCTGGCAATCAATTTGTCGAGTGGCTTTTTATGATCGGCCTGTTGTTGATCGGCCTCAGTCTGATACTGGGAATCGGAATGCGGATTGCCTGCTTTTCCGGAATGGCGATGATGGTGCTGTTCTATCTGGCGGGCTCGATATGGCCGCTTCACAACCCTTTTCTCGATGAGCATATTGTCAACGGCTTGCTTTTGCTCGGCCTGCTGGGAACAAACTCGAATATGAGATTCGGGTTCGGCGCCGCCTGGACAAAAACCAAACTGGTAAAAAGATATCCGATTCTTCAGTAATCCAATTTGAACATGGTCACATCGTCAAAACTGACAACCATCAGGCGGAGATTGTTCCCGGGCGAGACGCTCCAGGAGATTATCACCAAAGAGCTGCAAGACTTTTTCTTTACCGGCCTATTCAGGCTGGAGTTCTTCCTGATGGGCGGTTTCTCAGTGGTTATGCTGTTTTTGAGCTACCAGCTTATAATAAATAGCCACATAGCGGTCGGCGGGAGACAGGGGGCCCTTGATTTGTATTTTAGCTACGCCATCCTCGGAGCCTATTTTTTCTGCAGCGACTTCGTCAAGCGCAAGCAGCTACTGCCGGAAAAGCCTCATTTTATTATCGATTCAGCTATTTTTTATTTTCTGATGTCGATAATAGTTTATTTGACCGGAGGCATCAACTCGCCGCTTGCTTTCCCCATGCTTTTCCTGATGTCCATCTCAGCACCGCTATATGGCAGCATGAAATACGCAGTGGCCTTTGTCGGTATCGCTTGCGTGACCTACCTGTCTTGGGCCGTGATCGGCGATGATCTGACCTTGGAATTTTATGGGCATATCCTTGAGGCGTTTTCGCTGATGATCGCCACCATAATCATCAAGAGCGAAATCAACCGGTTCGCCAAAAAAGCCGAAGAGTATAAGTCATTGACCAGGCAGAATGACGAATTGCTGGCGAAGATGAAAGATTATAACGAATCCTTGGAGTCGACGGTCAAGCACAAGACCACCGAGCTGTCGGACAGCCTTAAGCTCGTAGAAGCCTCGAAGAAGGAGATTGAGAACCAGAGAGCGGCCACGATGAATATCCTCGATGACATCATCGAGGAACGCAATGCGACCTCATTTGAGAAGGATAAGCTGAGCGCCATTTTGCAAAGTATCGGCGACGGCGTTATGGTGGTCGATGAGAAGGGCGTGGTCACTATCTGCAACCGTGTGGCGGAAAAAATTACAGGTTATAGCTATGACGAGGTGGCGGGCAAGAATTACAGCGAATTTTTCAAGCTAGTCTATGAAAAGGACGGCCAGCCGAACGACATCATCGCCAAAGTGTTCAAGACCAGAAAGATCGAAGAATTGACCGATCACACCGTCTTGATCAGGAAAGATGGCAACAAGGTTCCGGTCGCCGATAGCGCGGCGCCGATTTTCAGCAAATCAGGCGAGGTGGTCGGCTGCATCATCGTTTATCGCGATGTCACCCGCGAGCGGGAAATCGACCGTCAGAAATCAGAATTCGTGTCAGTTGCTTCACATCAGCTGCGCACGCCGCTGACCAGCATCAAGTGGTTTTTGGAAATGATGCTCGATGGCGATGCCGGCACCGTATCCGATGAGCAGAAGGAGCTATTGGAGCAAGTCTCGGAATCGACCGAGCGCATGATCGGGCTGGTCAACACCTTGCTCAACATCTCGCGCATCGAATCAGGCCGAGTCAAGGTCGATCCGCGTCCGACGGACTTAAATCATCTGATCGAGACCATAGTCCAGGAACAGCTGCCTATCGCCACTCAACGCGGGGTCGGCCTCAAGGTAAGCAAGCCCGAGCTGCCTGTCATAAGCATCGACCAGAAGCTTGTCCAGGAGGTCTTTGCCAATCTTCTGTCGAATGCTATAAAGTATACCCCGAACAAGGGTAAAGTGGCGCTTAAGGCCAGGCTAGATGGAGAATTTATCGAATTCACTATTTCCGATACGGGCATGGGCATCCCGGACAAGGACAAGGACAAGATGTTCCACAAATTCTTCCGTGCAGAGAACGCAGTGGTGAGGGAAACCGAAGGCAATGGCATGGGTCTCTACGTCTGCAAGTCCATCGTCGAGCTGTCTGGCGGGCGGATCTGGTATGATTCGGTCGAGAATAAGGGCACTACCTTTTATTTTACCTTGCCCTTGAAAGGTAGTATAATGAGAGAAGGCGAAAAATCATTAGTTTAAATAAATTTTCATGAAAAAAACCATCTTGATCGTAGAGGATGAAAAGTCGTTGCAGCGTATTCTGTTCAAGAAGCTCCAGCAGGTAGAAAATTGGGAAATCTTGCAGGCTTTTAATGGCCAGCAGGCGCTCGATCTGATAAAAGAGCAGCAGGTTGATCTGATTTTGCTGGATATCGTCATGCCGGTCATGGATGGGCTGACGCTGCTTCAGGAATTGAAGGATTTGGGCGAATTGGGGAATAAGAAGGTGATCGTGCTGACCAATTCGGCATCTTTTGAGCAGGTTTTCCGGGACAATGGCGTCAAATATCTAGTAAAGAGCAATCACACGCTTGATGACCTGGTCAAGCGCATCAGTAATGAAATGGAGGAGGTTCCAAATAAATAATGACAAGGAGGCTAAGATATCAATATGGCAACAATGAAGAAAATAGCCGTCATTGAGGATGACAAATTCTTGCGCAAAGTTTACGAAAGTAAATTGCCCAAAGAAGGTTTCGAAGTAGTTTCAGCTGGCGATGGCAAATCCGGCCTGGAATTGATCAAAAAGGAAAAACCAGACTTGGTACTCCTTGATCTGATCATGCCGGTCATGACCGGTTTCGAGGTTTTGGAAGCGCTTAAGGCCGATTCTAAATTCAAGATGCCGAAAATTATCGTCCTGTCGAATTTGGGCCAAGATGAAGACATCGCCCGCTCCAAGGAGCTGGGAGCGACGGATTTCTTGATAAAATCAAATTTGTCGATAAAAGAGATCGTAGAGCAGATCAGGCAGTATTTAGTTTGATTTTTTGCGGGTATAGGCTTTTTATGGTATAATGTTGATAACTTATTTTTAAAATAATACTAACTCGTACGACTATGAACAAACGTAACCGCACCCAAGGTTTTACGTTGCTCGAGCTCTTGATCGTCATCGCTATCATCGCCATCCTGTCGGTGATTTTGGTTCTGGTCTTGAATCCGGCAGAAACCTTGAAAAAGTCTCGCGATGCCCAGCGCATCTCCGATCTGAACACTCTCAAGACAGCCTTGGGCCTAATCGTTACGGCCAGCACCTCACCGAATCTTTCTTCGGGCAATACAAGTTGTTCTGGTGGCGGCACGACAAAAATATTCTACAGCAATAATCCTGGTACCTGCGCAACTACCCCTACACTTGGGTCTGATTCCGCATCAACCACATTGGCATCAGGGTGGTGCTCTGGCACTACGACTGCCTCGATTGATGGCAATGGCTGGCTGCCGGTAAATTTCGGCTGGCTGCCGGGCGGTTCACCAATTTCCAACCTGCCGCTTGATCCTACGAACACCATCGCAGCACCGAATACTCCAGTCGCAACCGACTTGGTTTATCGCTACACCTGCCAAAGCGCTGGCGGCGTCAAACCGAGCTACGTATTCGAACTTAATGCCGCACTGGAAAGCGCTGCTTACACCGTTGATGATGATAAGCGGGCCAAGGATGGCGGAGATAACACCGCCATGTATGAAGTGGGTACGGATTTGAGGCTTTTGCCACCGACCGGACAAGCCTTCTAGTTTTTATGAATTGACAGCCCCCTCGAAAGAGGGGGCTGTTTTTGTTATAATGAATATATGAGATTCTTACTCGGACCAGCGCCCATGTGGCTATTTTTTATTTTGGAAATAACTGCGCTATTGGTTGCGGCGTATTATTACATAAAAAAACGGGAAAACGCAAAGGCGGTTTTTAGGCGTCTTCTTTTGGTTGTCTTGGCCCTGAAGCTATCCAAGCCGATTTTTTTTACTTGGACTCAGTGGTACGTCTGGCATTTATCAAGGCCGGAATTTATCACGGTGCCGCTTTCGGCAGATCTGAGATTGTTGGGCTGGCTCAAGCTTTTTTCCTTCCTCAAGTCGGTCCCCGGGGGATATTTCGTCTTTTATTCCTTCGGCCGTTTTTGGCTCGGTGTCCTCATCGCCTTGGCTGTTGCCACTTTATGGTGGCTAGTATTGAAACTTTTGGCCAAGCAGCGGCCGGGAGCCATGCTGGCAGAGGAGCTGTCCCTGGCCTGGATTACGGCAGTAATCGCCGGTTGGCCGGGTATTATCCTGTATGTGCCGATGGCGTTGGTTTTTACCGCTGCCGGTACCTTGTATTTCATGGCCAAGAAAATCGACTCGAGACTTCCTGTTGGCTGGCCGATGATTGCTGCCTCGATCATAGTCGCTCTGGCCGGAACGTTCCTGGTTGGAATTTTCGGATTGGTCGGACTCAGTGTCTGATAATAAGCCATAAAATTTGGCCGACTTTCAAATATCCACAATAATATACCAGCTCGATTTTCATCTAGCTCCAACATTCCGTTAGCCCCATTATTGTTCGCTTTTCAAAGCTTAAAACTGCTTGGTAGACAGGCAGTTTTTATGTTATAATGAATCTATAATTTTGATTCAATATCGTGCACATCAAGGAGGAAAATTTAAAACAGATCCTGCTCGATTCAGGGTTGATTGATGAGGCTGCCTGGAAGAGCGCCAAGGATGAGGCGGATAATGCCGGCCAGTCGGTTGAAAGCGTGCTTATCAGCCGGGAGTTGATCACCGATGATTATCTGACTGAGCTTTTGGAGCCGTATTTCGGCGTGCCGCTGGTAAATCTTAAAAAGCTCAGCATTTCCCAGGAGACCATAAATCTCTTGCCCGAAAATTTCGCAAAATCCAACGGGGTGGTCTTGTTTGATATAGACAAACCCTCCGGCATCGCCAAGCTAGCCATGCGCGACCCCCTGGACTTGGATACGATCGAGTTCGTGCGCCTGAAGCTCGACTCCTGGATCAAGCCGCACCTGGCTTCGCAGTCAAGCATCATTTTCGGCTTGCGCCAATATAAGAAGCAGGGTGGACAGAGCTTCTCACAGATTATCGAACAGAGCCTGAAGGAGGCCAACGCCTTGGCAGGGGATACCGACGTCGGCAAGAAGGCTGAGGCGGTCCCGATTATCACCATTCTAGATAGCGTTTTAGAGAATGCCGCCGTCTCTGGCGCCTCAGATATCCATTTTGAACCCATGGCCAAGAAATTCTTGGTACGTTATCGCGTTGATGGCGTCATGCAGGAAATCTTGAGCCTGCCCAAAGCCATCGCGCCGGTATTGGTCGCCCGGGTCAAAATCTTGTCAGGTATGCAAATAGACGAGCACCGCACGCCCCAAGACGGTCGTTTCCGCTTCGAATTGGAGAACGGCGCCAAGGTGGACGTACGCGTCAACTGCATGCCGATACTCAACGGTGAGAAAGTCGAGATGCGGCTCTTGAAAAGCTCGACCAAGCCGCTATCGCTCGGCGAGTTGGGCTTCAGTGAGGGCGATATCGCGACTATAACTGACGAGATCAAGAAGACGCATGGCATGATCTTAGTCACCGGTCCGACCGGCCACGGCAAAACGACCACGCTCTATTCCATCCTGCACATCCTTAACACCCCCAAGGTCAACATCACCACAATCGAAGATCCGATTGAGTACGAAGTGGCTCGCCTCAATCAGACCCAGGTCAATGCTAAGGCTGGTATAACATTCGCTAACGGTCTGCGCGCTTTGCTGCGTCAGAATCCCGACATCATCATGATCGGCGAAATCAGAGATAACGAAACGGTCGACATCGCCATCCACTCGGCTCTGACCGGACATTTGGTTTTGTCGACGATCCACACCAACGATGCCCCCTCGGCTATTCCTCGCTTGGCCGATATGGGAGCAGAAAACTTTCTTTTGGCCTCGACCTTGAATCTGGTCATCGCCCAGCGACTAGTCCGCCGCATTTGCATTTCCTGCATCGAATCGCATAAGCCGTCCAACACGGTCAAGAAGATGATAACCGATCAGCTGATTTCGCTTCATGGCAAGAAGATAGATAAAGAGATGATTCCTGATTCTATTTTCCGGGGTAAGGGTTGCAAGGTTTGCGGCGGCTCCGGGTTTACCGGCCAAGTCGGCATTTACGAGGTCTTGAAGGTCAGTGAGGACATCCGCAAACTGATCACTGACAAGGGTTCGCTAGATGATGTCAGAAAAGAGGCGATCAGCCAGGGCATGATCACGATGTTTGAGGATGGCCTGAAGAAGGTCGAGCAGGGAGTCACGACTATCGAAGAAATTTTACGCGTCGTACGCGAGTAACAGATATGCCAAGCTATATCTACGAAGTCATCGACAAGACTGGAAAGACGATCAAGGGAGAATTGATCGCCTCTTCGCGCGATGAAGCGGTCGGCATGCTTGAGCGCAGGCATATGATGCCGGTCGAGGTTTCGGAAAAGGGAAGCGTCGGACGCAGCCTCTCGACCATTAATATCGGCTTCGATCGTTTCGGCCAGCTCGATCGCATCATATTGGTACGCAATCTTTCCGTTACGCTCAAAGCCGGTCTAAGCTTGCTTGAGTCTATAGAGATATTGATCGCCGACTCGACAAAAAAGAAAACGCTAGATATCCTGTCGACCGTTAAGGCCTACCTCCAGAACGGCCAAGACCTTTCCCAGGCTTTGGCCAAGTATCCTCAGCACTTTTCAGCCATGTTCATCGGCATGGTCAGGGCTGGAGAACTTTCAGGCCAGCTTGATAAGTCACTGGAAGAATTGTCACAGCAGCTTTCGAAGGAGTACGGATTGGCCAAGAAGATAAAATCGGCATTAGCATATCCGATGATCCTGTTGGCCGCCTCGGCCGGTATCGTCGCCATGCTGATGACATTCGTTTTGCCAAAATTGGCAAAGACTTTTACCCAGAGCCAAGTCAAGCTGCCATGGCTGACGGCCGCCTTGATGTCGGTTAGCAAATTCATCACGACGCATTTTTTTCTGGATATGATATTTTTGGCATTTCTCGGCTGGCTATGGTGGTTCATTCGCCACACTGATCGAGGCCGCAATCTCCTTGCCGAGCTGCTGTTTTCCGTCCCGGCCGCCCGCAACTTGGTCAAGAAGATTATCTTGGTCAGGTTGACCCGCACTCTCGGCAGTCTACTGTCAAGTGCCATGTCGATTACCGAATCGCTGGAGCTAGTTTCCCGAGTCATCAACAACCGCCGCTATCAGGCGGTCTTGGATAGAGCCTTGGCGGATGTCAAGAATGGCAGCCCGATTTCCAATGTTTTCCGCGATCATGCCGAGCTGTTTCCGCGTTTTTTGACCAGCCTTGTAACCGTCGGCGAGAAGACCGGCACGCTTGATCAAGTTTTGAAGACGTTCGCTGATTTTTATGATGAAGAGGTGGATAACGCCTTGAAAGATTTGGCTACATTCCTGGAACCTGTGTTGCTTCTGTTGATGGGAATTATCGTCGGCGTCATCGCCTTGGCGATCCTGCTGCCGATTTATCAGCTGGTCGGTAACTTCGTATGATATGAAGACAATGTCGGCGTCGCAAAAAGGATTCACCCTATTGGAACTGCTGTTAGCGATAGCAGTTTTGTTGCTTTTGACCGTCGCTTCGAAGGAGTTATACTCAGGCTACATCCGCAATAACGATCTCGATTCCACAGCCAAGACGCTGGCCTCGGATCTGGCTGGCGCCCGTAACAAGGCTATGGCCGGCGGCGGAGATAATAATTGGGGAGCGCACCTGGTCAACCAGGCGGCCGCTCCGGATTATTATGAAATATTCTCGAGCCCTGCAGACTATGCTCACGCCAGTACCAGTATCAAACAAACGGTTTATTTCCCCAAGACGGTCGATTTCGGCGATCCCTTGAGCGGGGCCTCGAAAGATATCATCTTTGCGCGGCTTGTCGGCACGACGACGGCCACCAGCACGATCGTATCCAGCCTGACTTCGTCCATGACCATTTCGGTAAACCTTAACGGGTTAGTCTATTGAAATATGCCAACTGAAATCGATAAAACCAAGCTTGATTGGCGCAACCAGGGCGGGCAGCTGCTCCTGGAGATGCTTTTGCTGATCGGCGTCATAGTCATGGTCGGCGGATTGGTCTCGCAGATTACCTATGCCAGCCTCAGGGCCAACAAATCGGCCAGCTTTTCAAGTATCACGGAAGGCCTTATCGATGAAGAATTTGCCGGAGTTACGGCCGCGACTTATGCCAAATGGCACGACCTATACAATCTCACCAAATCGACCAGCAGCCATTATCACATTTCCCAGTCCGCTGGGGCTTGGCAGATAGGTTCTGGCGATGAGGTCTTGACGATCGATGGAGTCGAGTTTACGAGACATTTCGACGTATCCAATGTCTGCCGTGATGACGCCACCAAGGCGATTGTGGCCACGGACGGAGTTCCGCCATGCACTGCCGGCAATAGCGATGATCCGTCAACGCAGAAGGTGACGGCATATGTCAGCTGGAATGGCGGATCAGCTTCTAAAAGCGAATACCTGACTCGCTGGCGCAATCTCTTATGCCAGCAATCAAGCTGGTCTGCAACATCTTCAGCCACTTCGACCTGCTCCGGCACTAGTTACGGTTCCGGGGCTAATATCGAAGCCTCAAGCAGCATTATCCTTCAGGCAAATTAGAATATGAGCACTATCAAAGACATTGTTATCGATAATCGAAAATCTAGATTTGTTTGGGGCGCTTCGGCTGTCGGCCTGGCCCTGCTAGCAGGCGTCGTTGGCTGGACGGTTGGACGGGGCAGCAGTCTGGATAAGCCTCAGAATAATTATCTCCTAAGTCCGATCAGGAGTCTGGTCGAGCAAAAAGACCTGATAGTCAATGTGCAGCCGCTCAGAGACCAGCTGAATGAGGTCGGCAAGAATCCTAACATTGCGGTTTATTTCGAATACCTGAACACCGGAGCTAATATCTCAGTCAACAAGGATGATGAGTTTTGGCCAGCCAGCCTGATGAAAATTCCGATCGCGATGGCGGTGATGAAAAAAATAGAAACCGGTCAATGGCGTCTTGGCAACGAATTGGTCTTGACCGAAGGGGACAAGGACCGGCTCTACGGCGAGCTGTATAAGACTAAAGCGAACACCAGGTTATCCGTCGAAAGGCTGCTCGAAGAAATGCTGATAAATTCCGACAATACTGCCAGGGCGATTTTTATGCGCAATCTCAAGAAAGAAGATATCGACGAGGTGCTACTGCATCTCGGTATCGATGACATCTTCAATGCCAACAATCAAGTCACAGCCAAGAAATATTCGATTTTTTGGCGGTCGCTGTATACCGCCAGCTACCTCTCGCCCGAGGACTCAGAATATCTGATCAAACTGATGAGTAAGTCATCGGCTACCCAATATTTAGCTGCCGGCTTGCCCAAAAATTTGCAGTTCAGTCACAAGATCGGCGTTGTCGGCGACCAGAAAATCTATGCCGATTCCGGAATCGTATATGTTACTAACAGGCCATATATCCTGACGGTCATGGTGCGCGGTTTTGATGAGGAAGAAGCTAAAAGGCAGTTCGCTGAGATTTCGGCCAAAGCATACCAGTATGTGGAAAAATATTAAGCAAAAGTTATTCAGAGTCACCATCGCCTCTTTGGTAGGCTTGCTTTTGCTTGCCTCGTGGCCGCAACAGTTGATCGTTAATTGGCTGGACGGCTTGAACGTGATTGACCAATCGGTACTGACTGGAATCGTCGGCAAGCCGTTTAATTACTTCGGCCCCAAGACTGCCGAAGCAGCTGTCTCCCAATTCTCGCCCACTGGCGGCTGGGTCGCTACCGGCACGGCCTCGACCACTGCGGTGTCGAATCTAGGTTCCTGGAAGGCTACCCTCGCCTCGGACAACGTCTACTGGTCGCAGATGCAGACCGCGCTGGGCCT